>JBDUEC010000215.1:0-4016 GCA_040002655.1 Rhodoglobus sp.
TTCCGCATGATCGCGCACAACGGCGAGATCAACACCGTGCAGGGCAACCGCAACTGGATGCGCGCGCGGCAGTCGCAGCTCGAGAGCGACGTTCTCGGCGACATCCGCTCGATCCTGCCGATCAACACGCCGGGGGCGAGCGACTCTGCCTCGTTCGACGAGGTCGTGGAACTGCTCAACCTCGCCGGTCGCTCGCTGCCCCACGCGATGATGATGATGGTGCCGGAGGCCTACGAGAACCAGGTCGACGTCGACCCGGCTCGCCGCGCCTTCTACGAGTACCACTCGATGCTCATGGAACCGTGGGACGGCCCCGCCGCCCTGGTCTTCACCGATGGCGACCTGGTCGGCGCAACGCTCGACCGCAACGGCCTGCGCCCGGGTCGTTACCTCGTGACGGATGACGGCCTGGTCGTGCTGGCGAGCGAAATGGGTGTGCTGCCAGACGTGGACCAGTCCAGGGTCGTGCGCAAGGGCCGCCTGCGCCCCGGCAAGATGTTCCTGGTGGACACGGTCGCCGGCCGCATCATCGAGGACGAGGAGATCAAGGCCTCCCTCGCAGCGGCGGAGCCGTGGGGCGAGTGGCTCGACGAGGGCCGCATCGCACTCAAGGACCTGCCCGAGCGCGAGCACATCGTGCACACGCCTGCCTCGGTGACCCGCCGCCAGAAGACTTTCGGCTACACCGAGGAGGAGATCCGCATCCTCGTCACGCCGATGGCACAGAACGCGGCAGAGCCGCTCGGTGCCATGGGTTCAGACACCCCGATTGCTGTGCTGTCCGAGCGCCCGCGCCTGCTCTTCGACTACTTCACCCAGCAGTTCGCCCAGGTCACGAACCCGCCGCTGGACTCGATCCGCGAGGAGGTCGTCACCTCCATGAAGCTCGGCCTCGGGCCGGAGCGCAACCTGCTCACCGCGAGTGCGGAGCACGCGAAGCAGGTCACCCTCGACTTCCCCGTGATCGACAACGACGAGCTCGCCAAGATCCAGCACATCGACCCGCGCCCCGGCAGCACTCTCACCACCACGATCAAGGGCCTGTACCGCGTCGACAAGGGCGAGAAGGCGATGGAGAAGCGCCTCGCGAAGATGTGCGCAGAAGTGGACGAGGCGATCGCGAACGGCGCCCAGTTCATCGTGCTCTCCGACCGTGACTCCAACAAGGACTACGCGCCGATCCCGTCGCTGCTGATGCTGGCGACCGTGCACCACCACCTCATCCGCGAGGAAAACCGGATGAAGGTGGGCATCATCGTCGAGGCTGGCGATGTGCGCGAGGTGCACCACGTGGCCCTGCTCGTCGGCTACGGGGCGTCTGCCATCAACCCCTATCTCGCTATGGAAACCGCAGAGGAACTCGTGCGCAGCGGCATGATCGTGGGCATCACGGCCGAGAAGGCCGTGAAGAACCTGATCAAGGCGCTCGGCAAGGGCGTGCTCAAGATCATGTCGAAGATGGGCATCTCCGTCGTCGGCTCCTACGCGGCGGCCCAGGCCTTCGAGGCGGTCGGTCTCGACCAGGCGTTCGTGGACCAGTACTTCACCGGTACGCCGAGCCTCCTCGGTGGCGTGGGCATTTCAGTGATTGCTGCCGAGAGCGCAGCACGTCACGCGGCGGCATACCCTGAGGACGGCGCGACCAGCGTGCACGAGCGCCTGAACACCGGCGGCGAGTACCAGTGGCGCCGGGACGGGCCACCGCATCTGTTCAACCCCGACACCGTATTCCGACTGCAGCACGCAACGCGGGCACGGCGCTATGACATCTTCCGCGACTACACGAAGCTCGTGGACGACCAGGCCGAGAACCTCATGACCATGCGCGGACTGTTCAAGCTGCGCCACGGCGTGCGCCCGGCGGTGCCGATCGACGAGGTCGAGCCGGTGGCATCCATCGTCAAGCGTTTCAACACCGGCGCTATGAGCTACGGCTCGATCAGCCAGGAAGCACACGAGACTCTCGCCATCGCGATGAACCGGCTCGGTGCTCGCAGCAACACCGGTGAGGGCGGCGAGGATGTCGCGCGCCTGCTCGACCCTGAGCGTCGCAGCGCGATCAAGCAAGTCGCATCCGGGCGCTTCGGCGTCACGAGCATGTACCTGACCCACGCCACGGACATCCAGATCAAGATGGCCCAGGGCGCGAAGCCCGGCGAGGGCGGCCAGCTACCCGCGGCCAAGGTCTACCCGTGGATCGCGCGCACCCGACACTCCACCGCCGGTGTCGGCCTGATCTCGCCGCCGCCGCACCACGACATCTACTCGATCGAAGACCTCAAGCAGCTGATCTTCGACCTGAAGCGTGCGAACCCCGAAGCCCGGGTGCACGTGAAGCTCGTGAGCCAATCCGGCATCGGTGCGGTCGCAGCGGGCGTCACGAAGGCGAAAGCGGATGTCGTGCTCGTCTCCGGACACGACGGCGGAACCGGCTCGAGCCCCCTCAACTCCCTCAAGCACGCCGGAACCCCGTGGGAACTCGGCCTCGCCGAGACCCAGCAGACGCTCATGCTCAACGGCATGCGCAGTCGGGTTACCGTGCAGGTTGACGGCCAGATGAAGACCGGGCGCGACGTGATCGTGGGGGCACTGCTCGGCGCGGAGGAGTATGGCTTCGCGACCGCTCCGCTCGTCGTCTCCGGCTGCATCCTGATGCGGGTCTGCCACCTCGACACCTGCCCGGTGGGCGTCGCGACCCAGAACCCCGAGCTGCGCGCCCGCTTCACCGGCAAGCCCGAGTTCGTGGTCAACTTCTTCGAGTTCCTGGCCCAGGAGGTGCGCGAGTACCTCGCGGAGCTCGGGTTCCGCAGCCTCGAGGAGGCCATCGGCCACCACGAGCTGCTGGATGTCAACGGTGCGATCGAGCACTGGAAGACCGATGGCCTCGACCTCAGCCCGATCCTCGAAGGACCGGAGTTCGCTGAGAACGAGCCACGTACGCGCCTGGTGTTCCAGGACCACGAGCTCGAGAAGCACTTCGACCAGCAGCTCATTCGCATGTCGCAGAGCGCCCTCGAGTCGGGGGAGCACGTGCAGATCACGCTGCCGATCCGCAACACCGAGCGCGCGGTCGGCACCATGCTCGGCCACGAGGTGACCGTGCGTCACGGCGAGAACGGCCTGCCGAACGGCACGATCGACGTCGTTCTGCGCGGCACCGCCGGCCAGTCGCTGGGCGCGTTCATGCCGTCCGGCATCACCCTGCGACTCGAGGGCGACAGCAACGACTACGTGGGCAAGGGCCTGTGCGGCGGCGAGATCATCATCCGCCCCGATCGGGAGAGCGTGTTCCCGGCCGAGCGCAACGTGATCGCTGGCAACGTGATCGGCTACGGGGCAACCCAGGGCAGCATGTTCATCCGCGGAATCGTGGGGGAGCGGTTCCTCGTGCGCAACTCGGGGGCGACTGCGGTGGTCGAGGGCGTGGGCGACCATGCGCTCGAGTACATGACCGGCGGGCTCGCCGTGATCCTGGGCGGCACCGGGCGCAACCTTGGTGCGGGTATGTCCGGTGGAACGGCGTACATCCACGACCTGCGCCCGGAGCGCGTGAACGCGGATGCCCTTGCCTCCGGTGAACTCGAACTGCTGGAGCTCGGTAGTGCGGACGTCGAGATCCTGCGCGACCTGCTCACTCGGCACCGGGAGGAAACGGACTCGGTCGTCGCAGGCGCGATGCTCGATGACATGGCCGAAACGGCCAAACGATTCACCAAGGTGCTGCCGCGGGACTTCGCGGCCGTGCTCGAAACCAGGCAGACCGCGATCGACGAGGGTCTCGACCCCGACGGCGACGTCACCTGGCAGCGCATCATGGAGGTAACTGGTGGCTGACCCAAAGGGTTTCCTTAAAACCAAAGAGCGCGAGACGCCCAAGCGGCGTCCCGTCTCGATTCGCCTCATGGACTGGAAAGAGGTCTACGAGGCGCAGGACCCGGCCGAACTCAAACGCCAGGCCGGTCGCTGCATGGACTGCGGCATCCCGTTCTGCCACCAGGGCTGCCCGCTCGGCAACC
>JBDUEC010000216.1:0-3977 GCA_040002655.1 Rhodoglobus sp.
AGTCGGTCACGCCGTTGATGCGCGCCGCATAGCGGGCGATCGGGGCGTCGTACCAGCCGGTGCGCCGCGGGCGGCCGGTGGTCGTGCCGAACTCGAAGCCCTTCGCGCGCAGCCATTCACCCGACTCGTCGTTGAGTTCGGTGGGGAACGGGCCAGCGCCCACACGGGTCGTGTACGCCTTCACGATGCCGATGACCCGGTCCAACCGGTTCGGAGCCACGCCAGATCCGGTGGCGGCGCCGCCACTCGTGGAGTTCGACGACGTGACGAACGGGTAGGTGCCGTGGTCGACATCCAGCATCGTGGCCTGGCCGCCCTCGAACACGACGGTCTTACCCGCGTCGAGCGCCTGGTTCAGCAGCAGCCCGGTGTCTGCGACCATCGGTCGCAGGCGCTCCGCGTACGAGAGCAGGTCCTTCACAACCTCGTCGACAGAGATCGCACGCCGGTTGTAGATCTTCACGAGCAGGTGGTTCTTCTGGTGCAGCGCACCCTCCACCTTCTGGCGCAGGATGTTCTCGTCGAACAGGTCCTGGATGCGGATGCCGACCCGGTTGATCTTGTCGGCGTACGCCGGTCCGATGCCCCGCCCGGTGGTTCCGATCTGCCGCTTGCCGAGGAATCGCTCCGTCACCTTGTCGAGGGTGCGGTGGTACTGCGTGATCACGTGGGCGTTTGCGCTCACCACGAGCTTGGAGACATCCACGCCTCGCGCACTGAGCGCGTCGAGCTCCTCGAACAGCACCTCAATGTCGATGACGACACCGTTGGCGATCACCGGGATGACGCCCTCGGTGAGGATGCCGGATGGCAGCAGGTGCAGCGCGTACTTCTCATCGCCCACGACGACGGTGTGGCCGGCGTTGTTGCCACCGTTGAATTTCACGACGTAGTCGATGCGGCTACCGAGCAGGTCGGTGGCCTTGCCCTTGCCCTCGTCGCCCCACTGGGCGCCAATGATCACGATTGCTGGCATGGGATTCCTCCTCAGGCGAGCGAGCGAAGCTCGCCGGTTCCGGCGCGGCGCTGTGACCGTGCGGTTTGGGGATTACACCACAGTCTATCGATGTCGGCGGCTAGCCGCAGGGGTTACGTCAGGCGGCGCGACGGCGCACCACGAGCGCGCCGACCACCAGTACAGAAAGTTTCGGCTTACGGTTTATCTTGCACATTGATGTGCAAGATAGTACAGTCGGTCCGTGCCCACTACTCGCGCCCCCCGCCGTGACGCCACGGAGAATCGCGCGGCGCTCCTCGCCGCCGCTCGCGTCGAACTCAATCTCGATGCGGATGCCACCCTCGACACCATCGCGGTGCGCGCCGGACTCTCCCGTCGGGCTGTCTACGGTCACTTCGCCACCCGAGACGAGCTGCTGCGCGAACTCATCACGACCGGGGCTACCCGGGTTGCCACCGCCGTATCCTCGGTCGATCACGCAGACCCCGTGGTGCGCCTCGCACTCATCGCATCCCGCCTGTGGAGTGAGGTCGAGAACATCCGGGTGATGGCCCTGTTCGCCGTGCGTGGACCGCTCAAGGGCGAGACCGCAGAAGCGCTGGCGCCACTGCGGGAGCGGGTGGCGGCCGCCATCGCGCAGGGAGGGGCGGCGGGCAGCGTGCGCCGCGACATCCCGGTCGCCCGCCTCGCGCGCCTGGTCGAAGACGCCGCCCTCACCGCTCTCACCGAGAGCGCCCGCGAGCCGATCTCCGGCATCGAGGGCCACCGACTCGTCATGCTGCTCGTGCTCGGCACCGTGGGCATGGATGCCGCATCCGCAGCCGCGCTCATCGACGGGCACCCCGAACTCACCTGGACGGACCGCTGATGGAGATTGCACTCGACGCCGCCCAGATCGGTTCTGGACTCGGTGCGGCCGTTCCTCCGCTCACACTGTGGATGGCATCCGGCGTTCCGTCGTTCGTGCTGGTGGAGACCGCAGAGCGCCCCACCCTGGTCTCCCTGCTGATCGGCGGCCGGCTGCGTCCGGATGCCGGCGCCGTGCGCGTCGATGGAGCCAGCGACGCGGCTGCCCTGCGGCGACGCACAGCTCTCGTGGACACCCCGGTCGTCGCCGAGCCAACGCCGGGTGTCAGCCTCGCCGGCGTCGTCGCCGAGGAGTTCGTGTTCGCCGGACGGTCCGGTTCGCGTGCGGCCGTTCGCGACTTCCTCGCGAGCCACGATCTGCTCGGCTACGCGAAGGTAGCCGTGCGGTCGTTGCCGCCCGCGAATCGGGTGCGTCTGTTCAGTGAACTGGCGCTGTTGCGCGACGGCGTCGAATCGCTCGTCGTCACCTCGCCGGAGCGGCATGGCGGCGAGCCCGGCGACTGGTATCCCGCCCTCGCAGCGATCGCCGAACGTGGCATCACCGTGGCAATCGTCACCGATGCCGCGACCGCTGACCAGCTCGCCATCCTCGGCGCGCGTGACGCCACAGACATTCCGGTGCCGCCGGAGCCCGAAGCTATCGAAGAACCAGAAGACCCAGAAGAAGACGTGTCATGAAGACCATCACCCTCGTTCGCTCGGAGTTCGCACGCCTCACTGCCAGCCGCATGGGCATCACGGCGCTGCTCGCCCTCATGCTCGTGCCGGTCGTCTACGGCGGCTTCTACCTCTGGGGTAACGCCGACCCGTACAACGCACTCGACAAGGTGCCCGCCGCGATCGTCGTCGACGACGTCGGCACTACCGTGGACGACGCGGTCGTGAACTACGGCAAGGATGCCGCGGACCAGCTGGTCGACGACCAGCGCTTCGGCTGGGTGATCGTCTCGGCCGACGAAGCGAAGGCTGGCGTCACCGAGGGCGTCTACGACTTCAGCCTCACCTTCCCGCACTCCTTCTCGGCGGACCTCGCATCCGCAGGGGCGAGCGATCCCACCCGTGCCTCCCTGGTTCTGACGACCGACGACACCAACAGCTACCTGAGCACCACCCTGGCCAAGCAGGCGGCGGCCGCGGTGCAGGCGGCGCTCACCCAGAAGGTGGGCGAGCAGGCATCCAGCACCCTGCTCAACGCGGTCGACTCGATCCGCACCGGCCTCGCGAACGCGAGTGACGGTGCCAGCAGGCTGTCGGATGCCGCGACCAGCGCATCCGCCGGCGCCACGTCGCTCGCCTCGGGCACTTCCACCCTCGCCGCGGGGGCGCAGTCACTGGACGCCGGCCTCGCCGAGCTCAACGCGAGGGCCGCGGCGCTGCCCGGCAGCGCGAGCGCCCTCGCGTCCGGCGCGGCGGGCGTCGCCAACGGACTCTCGGTGGTGCCCGGCCAGGTCGGCGCAGCACTCACGGCAGCCGGAGTCAGCGCAGCCGACCAGCAGCCGATCCTCGCCGAGCTCGCGGCGCTGTCCGGCGCCGCGAGCCAGGTATCCTCCGGTGCGACGGCGCTGGGCGCGCAGGCGCCGGCTCTCGTCTCCGGTATCTCGAGCGCGGCATCCGGGGCCTCCACCCTCGCTGACGGAGCCGCGGCAGCCTCGACCGGCGCCGGGCAGCTGAGTGCAGGGCTCGCACAGCTGGCGAGCGGTTCGAGTGAGCTGAACGGCTCCCTGGCCAGCGGGCTCGCCCAGGTGTCCACGACCACCGCGGCGGGGCGCGCGAGCACGGCCGCCGCGATTGCGAACCCGGTTGCGGTAGACCAGCATGCCATCACCCAGGCTCAGAACTACGGCGCCGGCCTCGCTCCGTTCTTCATCAGCCTCGCCGCCTGGATCGGCATCTATGCGCTGTTCCTGCTGGTGCGACCGCTCTCGCGCCGCGCGCTCACGGCGGTGCGCCGCCCGATCGGCACGGCGCTCGCGGGCTGGATCACCCCTGCCCTCCTCGGGGCCGTGCAGATGGTCGCGCTGTTCGCTGTGGCGACCCTCGCACTTGGTTTGCACCCCGCGAACGCCGCTGGCCTGCTCGGCTTCATGATCCTGGTGTCGGTGACGTTCGCCGCGATCGTGCTCGCCCTCAACATCTGGCTCGGCAGCGTCGG
>JBDUEC010000217.1:0-3963 GCA_040002655.1 Rhodoglobus sp.
GGAGCGTCACCGGAGGCGAGCGCGGTCTGCAGCTTGCCATCCATTTCCTCGTTCTGGATCGCCTGGATCTTGATGGTGACGTTGGGGTTCGCGGCCTCGAACGCCTTGACCGTGGCGTCCCAGTAGGCCTTGCCATCGCCCGTGGTCGAGTTGTGCCAGAAGGTCATGGTGACCTTGCCGTCGGCCGAACCGCCTGTGCTCGGTGCACAGCCGCTGAGGGCCAGGCCACCGACGGCGATGATCGCCGCTGCGGTGAGGAGTTTCTTGGCTTTCATGTGATTCCACCTGTTCTCTTCGTTGAGTCGCGCCTCGTCACCGAGGCGTTGGGGATGCGCCGTGCCACACGACGCAGCGGATGCGGTGCAGCGCTCCCGGGTTCGGGCCCGGGAGTGTCCAGATCGAGTCCGGATTCGGTAAGTGTCGCAATCGTTCCAAAAGTTGTCAAACGTTTTCGAAAACGCTTTCGAAGCGCTAGTGTTTCGTCATCATGGCGCGACGGACGACGATCAATGACGTGGCTGCGGCCGCGGGCGTTTCGGTGGCGACCGTCTCGAAGGCGGTCAACGGCAGGTACGGGATCGCCGAGAAGACGGTCGCGCGCGTGCTGAAAGTCGTCGAGGAACTGGGCTACGAATCGAGCCTGGTCGCGAGCAGCATGCGATCCCGGCGCACCGGCGTGATCGGCGTTCTCGTCGCGGACTTCGAACCGTTCAGTGCCGAGATTCTCAAGGGCGTCGGCACCGAATTGCGCGCCAGCCATTACGACCTGCTGGCCTACGCGGGCTCGCACCAGGTGGAGGGGCCGGGCTGGGAACGTCGCTCGCTGCAACGCCTGAGCGGCACCCTGATCGATGCGGCCATCATCGTCACCCCCACCGTCGTGAGTGCGTCCGCGGACATCCCGATTGTGGCGATCGAACCGCATGCAGGGCGCGCCGATCTGCCGACCGTCGAATCCGACAGCTTCGGCGGAGCACGCCAGGCCACCCAGTACCTGATCGGGCTCGGGCACACCCGAATCGGGTTCATTCGCGGGCGCCCCGACCTGCGATCCGCCGCCCTGCGCGAAGCGGGGTACCGGCGTGCCCTGTCTGATGCCGGCATCGCCTTCGACGAATCGCTGGTGCGCGAGGGTCTCTACCTGCAACAGACCGCCCGCGAGCCGGCGATGTCGCTGCTGCGCTCCCCCACGCGCCCGACCGCAATCTTCGCCTCGAATGACCTCTCTGGGATCGCCGTCCTGGAGGCGGCGGCCGAGTTGGGCCTCGACGTGCCCGGCGACCTCTCGGTGATCGGCTTCGACGACATCCCCGAGGCGTCGCAGATGACACCGCCCCTCACGACCATCCGACAACCGATGCAAACGCTGGGTGCCACGGCCGCCCGCATGGTCGTGGCCCTCATGAGTGGCGAGACCCTCGAGGCAACGCAGATCCTGCTCCCGACCCGTCTCGTGCCCAGAGCCACTACTGCGCCCCCGCGTCGCTGAGGGTCACCACGACTCCGGCGTCGAGCCGAGCTCGATCGGCGCGGACTGCTCCGCGGTCGTCACGAGTTCGACCACCCGGTGCTCGGCTCCGGCAAGCAGGATCGACTCCATGATGTCGAGCACGTGCATCGCCATCAGCCCGGATGCCCGGTGCGGCCGGTCGGTCGCGATCGCCTGGGCCATGTCGGCGAGCCCGTATCCCCGCGCGGCCTGCAGGTAGCCCGCGGTCGGGGCAACCTCGGTCCACTCCGGTGCGGCCGGTGTCCAGAGCGAGACGGGGTCGTCGAAGTGATTCGGGTCGGGCACAGCCATCGTGCCGGAGGAGCCGTAGAGCTCGATCGGTGAGTGCCGCGATGTCCACACGTCGAAGCTCACCTGGATGGTTGAACTCGGGCCGGCGGCATGCTCGAGCAGGGCGGTCACGTGGGTGTCGACCTCCACCGCTATGGGCGTGCCCGCCCGCGCGCCGACCTCGATCGCGCGCTCCCTGGTCGAGCGGCGGGTGGTGGCAGAGACCCGCACGACGGGTCCGAGCAGCTCGACCAGCGCGGTGAGGTAGTACGGCCCCATGTCGAACAGCGGGCCGCCGCCGGGCTGGTAGTAGAACTGGGGCGCCGGGTGCCACTGCTCGTGCCCGGACGACACCCACGACGCGCTCGCGCCGACCGGGTCACCGATGGCGCCGGAGTCGAGCAGCTGTCGCGCGGTCTGGATGCCGGTGCCGAGCACCGTGTCCGGTGCAGACCCCACCCGGAGCCCGGCCGACTCGGCGAGCGCGAGCATGGGACCGGCTTCGGCAACCGTGAGCCCGAGCGGCTTCTCACCGAAGACGTGCTTGCCCGCCGCGAGCGCCCTGGTGGCGATGTCGACGTGCGCGATTGGGATCGTCAGGTTCAGGATCGCATCGATATCCGGGTGCGCGATGAGGGCATCCACGGTCAGCGATTCGACCCCGTGCTCCGCGGCGACCTGCGCACTGCGTTCCGCATCCAGGTCGGCCACGGCGACCAGGCGGATGCCGGGCAGGCGTCCAAGCGACGCGAAGTACTGTTCGCTGATCTTGCCGACGCCAACGATTCCGAACCTCAGCGGGCCGCCCACAGCATCCCCCTTTCGATCATGGTGCGCACTGACGGATGCTCGAGCACCTCGACCCGGTGGCCGGGCGTGGAGACGAACATGCGCCCCTTGCCCCACTGCCGGGTCCAGATGGCGGGCGAGGTGACCGGCCGGTTCCACGGATCCCACGGGCGCACGGCCTGGGTTGTGGTGGCCAGCACGTCGAGGTAGTCGTCGCGCAGTAGCCAGTACTGCTCAGTGACCAGCTCGAAGTCCGCAATCCCAGCGGTGATCGGGTGGTCGGCCGCGCGCTCGGTCATGACGATCGTGTGCGGCAGGTAGTTGTCCGTTTGCTCGCCGACCCGCTCGCTCGGATGCTTTCCGGGGTGTGCGGCGAACTGCGCCCCGATGAACTGCAGGTAGTCGGAGTTGTTGCGATAGGAGTCCGCAATCCCGCCGTGCCAGCCGGCCATCCCGGTGCCGTTCTCGACCGCGGTGCGCAGCCCGGCGAACTCCTCGGGCTCGATGGTGGACATCGTATTGACTTGCACGATGAGGTCGGTGGCAGCCAATTCCGCGGCATCCGCATAGATCGCCGGGCCCTCCTCGACGCGCACCGTGAATCCGTTCGCCTCGAGGAATGGGATGAACAATTCGGATGCCTCGACGGGCTGGTGGCCGTCCCAGCCACCGCGAACCACGAGTGCCCGACGCGCGGGGGACTGCTCTGTCATGGTGTGAATGGTATCCAGATCGATCGAGAAGCCAACCGGCCAACCGGCCCTACTAGAACTTAGCGCCCCGAACTGTGTAATATGTTTCGAGTTCCAACAAATCACCGAAGAAGCTGAAAGAAGGATCGTGATGGCCGTCCAGCCCACCACCGCAGACAAGTTCTCGTTCGGACTCTGGACGATCGGCTACAACGGCGCAGACCCGTTCGGCGGCCCGACTCGCGACCACCTCGATGTGGTGCACGCGGTCGAGAAGCTCGCCGAGCTGGGGGCGTACGGGCTCACGTTCCATGACGACGACCTCTTCGCATTCGGGTCGACGGATGCTGAGCGCCAGAAGCAGATCGACCGCCTGAAGCAGGTGCTGAAAGACACCGGGCTCATCATCCCGATGGTCACCACCAACCTGTTCAGCGCGCCGGTCTTCAAGGACGGCGGCTTCACCTCGAACGACCGCGGCGTGCGTCGCTTCGCGATGCGCAAGGCCATGCGCCAGCTCGACCTGGGCGCCGAGCTCGGCGCCAAGACCTTCGTCATGTGGGGCGGCCGCGAGGGCGCCGAGTACGACGCGGCGAAGGACATCCAGTCCGCTCTCGAGCGCTACCGCGAAGCCGTCAACGTGTTCGCGCAGTACGTCACCGACAAGGGCTACGACATCCGCTTCGCGATCGAGCCGAAGCC
>JBDUEC010000218.1:0-3960 GCA_040002655.1 Rhodoglobus sp.
TCGTGAGGTCGGGAGATCGAGCCTCCCCTCAGCTACCGGATTGATTTCATTCAGCGGACGAGCACGACGAAGACGTTGCCGTCGATGTCGGCGAGCCTTCTCTCACCCGTCGGGCCGTCTGCTCGCGCCGTCGCCCCGAGCGCGATGAGCCGTTCCACCTCGTTGTCCATGTCGCTCGCCGGTGCCGTGAGCACGAATGTCTGGCGGTCCGGGGCGGCGCCCGGGGCCTCTGGGTCACCACTCCAGGCGATCTTCGTGCCACCCGCGGGCGACTGGATGGCCGTCTCGTCGCCCTCCTCCCAGACCAGCGGCCACCCAACAGCCTGGCTCCAGAAGTGCCCGACGGCTCGGGTGCCCGCGCAGGTGACTTCGCCGAGAGGTCCGCACCCAGCGAGGTAGGAGTTGCCGTCCTCAATGACGCAGAACTCATCGCCGCCCGGATCCTCCATGACGGCGTAGCTGTTCTCGGGGACGTGCCCGTTACCGAGGAGCCTCGCACCCGCGTCGATGCTGGCCGCGATCGTCGCGCGCTGCACTCGCGAGCCCTCACTCAGATGCAGGTGAAGACGGTTCTTACCGACGCCGTGGCCGGGCCCGGTGACGAACCGAAGTCCCACCTGACCCGGTGTTCCATGAAGCGTGACGCCCTCCGCATCCGTGTCGGCACCGCGATCGAGGATGGTGCCCCAGAACGCCGCGGCTCGCTGGGGTTCCGGCGAGGCGAACATGACCGAGTGGAAGTCGAGAGCCATCTGACGACACTAGCCCTCCCTCGTTGCGGGGCCAGTAGTAGCTGTGCCACCACACGCGTTGAGCTCCGCAGCCTCGGGCGAACTCGACGATTCGTCGGCACTGTGCGAGGCGAGGTTGTCAACCCGTTGTTCACTCCGGGCCGATTTTTGTAGCGTCGAGTTGTCCCCATTTCGGGGGACCATCCCTCCACAAGAGGGCAGAAAGGAATGAAGCAATGAGTATCGGAACCGGAGTTGTCCTGTTCGTGATCGGCGCCATCCTTGTATTTGCACTGAACTTCGATATCGGTGGAGTCGTGAATATCGACGTCGTGGGCTACATCCTCATGGTGGCCGGCGCGATCGTCTTCGTGATCGGTTTGGTGGCACTGTTCCGTCGCCGGTCGGCCGTATCCACCACGAGTACCGGGGTGGATCCAGTGGGCGGCGCACGCGTCACGAAGACCGTGACCGAGGCCGACGGTCCCACCACGCCCGCGATCTGACCCAACACGAGCACGGATCATGCCCCGGCCACGGCCGGGGCATGGTCGCATCCCAGTCCTCTTCACCGACAGCCCAGACTGCGCTCGCCGCCTGGGTCCGGGTGCCGACAGATTAGGAACGGATGATGATCCCAGACGAAGGGAACGAGCCGGCCACAGCCGACCTGAGTCCCACCGACGAGACGCCCACTGTTCCGATCCCTATCGTTGCGGAAGGCGGGCCAGTCGGCGCGGAGACGCCGGGAACGACCAGGCCCCGCGGACTTCTGACGGCTGCTCTCGCGATTGTGGTCGCCGCGGGAATCGCTGCGCTGACCATGACGCTGCTGCCACCGTTGCTCTCGGGGTCCACACCGGCGGCTCCGCAGACGCCCACGCCGTCGAGCACGGCGCCGGTAGTGCCGGCCCTCGTCACCGAAGTCGACAACGGTGACGAAACTAGGGACCCCGCTGCTCCGCCGGCCGCGCCGCCCGTCCCACAACCGACTGCCCAACCCTCGGAAGAACCGACTCCCGATCCGACTCCCGAACCCACGCAGTCGGTTGAACCCACTCCTGCCCCGACGCCCTAGGGGCCGCGTCGCGAACCTACACCCCGTCGAGCGCGGCGACCAGGTCCTCGTGGATGTCGTCCACGTGCTCGATCCCCACCGAGACGCGTACGAGTCCCTCGGGGATCGTGGCCGCCTCCGCGTCCCAGCGGCGGCGGCGTTCGAGGGTGGTCTCCACCCCGCCGAGGCTGGTGGCAGTGCGGCACAGGCGCACGCCGGCGACGAAGCGGTCGGCGGCCGCGGCATCCGCGAGCACCAGCGACACGATCGCGCCGAACCCCGGGTAGCGGATGTCGACCAGGGCGGCATTCCCCGCCAGCCGACGAACCAGCTCGGTCGCGTTGCTCTGCGCACGCTCGACCCGCAGTGCAAGGGTGCGCAGGCCGCGCAGTGCCAGGAACACCTCCATGGGACCGGGGGTCGCGCCCTGCAGCGTGCGGTACGAAGTGAGCTTGGCGAGCACGTCATGGTCGCGCGTGATAGCCGCACCCATCACGACGTCACTGTGCCCGGCGATGAACTTGGTCGCGGAGTGCACCACGACGTCGGCCCCGAGGTCGAGCGGCTGCCGGAGGATCGGCGTCGCGAAGGTGTTGTCCACGACCACGGTCGCTCCTACCTCGTGGGCGGCCTGCGCGATCGCCGCGATATCCACGACCTCGAGCGCCGGGTTCGTCGGCGACTCGATCCAGACCATGGATGCCTCGCGTACTGCCGCGAGTATCGCGTCGTGGTCGAGGGCATCCACGAGAACCCGGCGCAGCAGGCCGCGCTCCTCGGCGCGGGCGAGCTGGGCGTTCGTGCCCAGGTAGCTGTGTGCGAGTGCGACGACGGTTCCGCCCGCCGGCACTTGGTCGAGCACCGCCGCGGTTGCGGCGAGACCCGAGGCGAACACCCGGCAGCGTCCGCCCTCGAGTGCCCCCAGCGCCTCTTCGAACGCCGTCCAGGTCGGGTTGCCGTATCGGCCGTACTCCAGGTCGCCACCGGCGATGTATGTGGATGCCAGCACCGGCGGCACGTTGAGCGGCTGGTCGGGTTCTGCGGGTGGCCTGCCCGCCGACACGGCGATCGTCTCCGGGTGCGGCTTCGTGGGCTCGTTGGTCACGGAGCCAACCTACCCGGGCGCGGTTCCGACCCACGCGCTCAGCGGTAGAAGTCCGCGACCAGTGCGCCGATGCAGAGGGCCGGTGACACCACGAACAGCACCAGCCCGATGCGGGTGAGCCAGGTGACGCGGCGGATCTGGCGTGCGTCGTCGGCGCCCCCGGGGAAGGCGGCTCCCGCGAACGCGGGCACTATCAACCCGGAGAGCAGGGCGCCTGCCCAGAAGACGCGCTCAGCGCTGTCTACGAGCACTCCGGCGAACCATCCCGAGATGATAATCGCGCCGAAGACGATCGCCATCACCAGCGAGGTGCCAATGAAGAGTGCCGTCGCGTTCCGTTCTAACTGCGCTCGTCGTTCCGCCGGTGTCATTTCGCGCCCCCGTTCGCCGTCAGTTCGATGCAACGCGGTCGCGCTCGCCGCGTCGAGGCCTTGCAGTCAAGAGCGGAAGGGAGTACGCGGCCCGACATAGTCGCGTGCGGCCGCACCGTCAACCACTGGGGAGCCGGCCCGCGCCCCGGTAGACCGGAGGTATGAAAATCACCTACGACACCGTGAGCGACTCGATCTCCAGCCCCGACCTGGATGCAGACCAGACCCGGGCGCTGCAGACCGCCCTGTCGACGGCCCTGGCCAGGAACCTGCCGGTGCAGGAGGTCGCGCGGATGTTACTGGCCGCTGCCAGCTCACAGCAATGACCGCGACGACCGAATCTGACCCCGAGTCGCGTGCCCTCGAGCGCGCCGAGCGCAAGGTCACCGCGTTGTTCATCGGCACCAGCCTGGTCGCCGCGATCACTATCGGCTCGATGATGGTGGGCAACTGGGGCGGCGGCGTGCTCGAGGATCACATCGAGGTGCTGTTCTGGGCCGGTGCGATCCTCGGCGGGGTGGGCATCGCGCTGCTGGGCATCGGATCGCTCGTCACCGATCACCTGCGGCTGCTCACCGGGCTGACCAGGGTGGGGCTCCTGCTCTTCCTGGTCGCTCCGGTGATGTGCGTCACGGCCGTGTTCGTCGACTACTGGATCTGAGCGGGCGGGCAGCCTTGCGAGATGGTGGGAGTGCA
>JBDUEC010000219.1:0-3954 GCA_040002655.1 Rhodoglobus sp.
CGGTTGAACTCGTCGATGAGCGCGGGCTTCGCCATCACCGCAGCGATCGGCTGGCCGTTGCCCATCGGCTTGCCAACCGTCACGATGTCCGGCACGATTCCGTAGCGATCGAAGCCCCACATGCCGGTGCCGAGGCGTCCGAACCCTGGCTGCACCTCATCCGCTATGAAGAGGCCGCCGGCCTTGCGCACGGCGGCGACAGCCTTGGCGAGGCCGGGCACGTCAGGGTAGACGCCGTCAGAGGCGAAGATCGTGTCGACGATGAGGGCGGCCGGGCGGATGCCGAACGCATCGAGCTCCGAGATCGTCGCGTTCACGGCCTCCACCAGATCCACGTCTGTGCCCGGAGCCCGCACCACCCGAGTCCACGCGGCCAAGGACTCGAGCCCGCCGAGCGAGGGCGAGATCGCCGCGACCTCGGTGGTCACCCCGTGGTACGCGTTGGCCGTGACGATCACGCCGGTGCCGCCGGTGGCGTACTTCGCGATCCGCAGCGCGAGGTCGTTCGCCTCTGACCCAGTACACGTGAACATCACGTTCGAAATCGCGGAGGGCAGGGTGTCGAGCAGTTCTTCGGCGTACCGTATCGTCGGCTCGGACAGGTACCTGGTGTGCGTCGTGAGCAGCGCCGCCTGCTTCGCCATTGCCTCCACGACGCGCGGGTGCGCGTGCCCCACCGAGGGCACGTTGTTGTATGCGTCCAGGTACTCATTGCCGTCGGCATCCCACACCCTCGTGCCGCTGCCGCGCACCAGTTCGATCGGGCGCTCGTAGAACAAGCGGTAGGCCGAGCCGAGCACCCGTGCACGCCGCTCGACGAGTTCGCGCGTGCGCAGGTCGAGGTCGTCAGCGTGGCTCGGATCGAAGTAGCTGGTGGGGCCAGGCATCAGTGCTCCCGGTGGCTGTGGAGGTTATCGAAGGTCGTGACGAGTCCGCGGATGCGCTCCCAGTGAGCCTCGGTGGTCGCGCGCTTGGCGGACATCAGGATGCGCTGCGCCTGTCGTGCCGCGGCGAACGCGGGGATCAGCTCGAGTTCGTCCTGCGTGAGCTCGGTGACGCAGCGATAGCCGGCCACGAAGTGCTTGAGGAACGGCCACGGCGGCTCATCGCGCGGCGCCAGGTAGGCGAGCGCCACCCCGATGTCCGTCGCGCGCGCCGACCAGAGGGCGTCCCCGAAATCGAGGATGCCGGTCACCGGATGCGGCGGCTCGTCGCCCACGAGCACGTTGCCGGGGTGGAAGTCGTGCTGCACGAACTGGTGCGGCAGCCCGGCCATGCGCGGCAGCACGACCGCGTCGAAGCGGTCGAGGAAGGCGGCGACGGTCGCAAAGTCGCCCAGGTCGAGCAGAGGGCGCATGGCATCGAGCGACTGGATGTCCCAGGCGAAGGTGCGATGCGCTGCGGGGTGGTCGAACCCGCGGAGGGCGGCGGCGAGGCGGGCCAGGGACATCCCCAGCCCATGCAATGTCGCCGGCGTGCGCACGACATCCATGAGCAGCGTGCCGTCGAGCCAGCTGAGCAGGCGAACGACCCGGCCGTTCACCACCGGATCGAATGAGCCGTCGAGGGCGGGGAGCACGCGCTGCAGCGGCAGCCGCGGATCGGCGGCGACGGCGTGCTGCATCGCGAGGGTCTGGAACTCGATGTCGTCGAGGGAATCGGTGGGGTTGGCGACCTTCAGCACGTACTGATGGTTCGCAGTCTGCTGGTCCGCAGTGGTGACCCGAAAGCTGTCATCCCGTTCGGTATCGAGCAACTTGAGGGCGACCGGCTCGAGCCCGTACACCTCGCGCAGCAGAGCGGATGCCGCGGCATCCGTCATCCGCTCGAAGGGGGCGTCGAGCTCCCACACGAATCCACTCACGTGCACAGCGTAGAACGCGCTCCGATCGCGCGGGGGAATCTGCCATATCCTGAGCGCATGCACCCGTCCCTGCGCCGCTCGTTCGCGGCTGCGTTGGTCGCGATCGTGTGCGTGGTGGCCCTGGCCGGCTGCATCGAGTTCGGCGAAGTCGCGGCGAAGACCGACAAGATCTACGGCCAGGTGAAGGATCTGCCCGGGGTCACCGACTCGAGTGTCGAGGTGACCGAGAACAGTGCATTCTCGGCCCGCCGCAGCGCCATCTACCTCGACGTTGCAGACGGCATCTCGGCCGATCAGGTCGGCACGATCATCTCCACGTTCGCCCACGCGAACGTGGAGACCGGAACCGACAAGGTGTCGGCCGAACTACACCTCGTGAACGAGACCACGACGATGCGCAACGAATTCCAGGTTCAGTACGCACCGCTGACGGATGCCACGGCCACCGCCCTCGCAGACACCTGGGTCGAGCTGCTCGGGTCCACTGACGGCGCCAGCATCACCGTGGCGTACGCGAGTTCGGGCTACGACGTGGCCCTGAACGTCGCCCTGGGTGGGGACCCGACCATCCAGCGGGACCTGGACGCGCTCGCCAACGCCGGCGCCTACTTCGACGCGCTCGGCCCGGTCCACAGCTACAACCAGGCGGATGGCCGGTTCTCCGCCACCGGCGGAATCCCCGGCCCAGACGCGATCGCCCAGCTCGCGTACCTCCAGGCGGCCGCGGTCTCGGTCGGCGGCGACATCAGCGGGGCGTACTACGCGGAGAGCGACCTGAACTCCGTGAAGGTGGTCGTGCCGGTGGCGGCATCCGCCATCGATCCGGCGAACGGGCTGCCCACTTCGCTCGAAACGGTGGTGGATGCCATCCCGGCCGGGGCGTTCCCCGTGGTATTCGGTGTGAACGACGAGAATCCGAGCATCGACGGCGTCACCGGGATCGAGTTCAGCAACACGAAGTGCGACCGCTACACGACCCTCGTCTCCCTCGAACCGAGCCGCACCCTGCTGCTCTACTGGGCGCGCGACGGCCGCACCATGCTCGACGGCTCTACCGCCGAATCCTGCTTCGCCTGAGGCGGATCGTGCCGAGTGGAACGGAACCTAAGCTGGTGCCGTGACGGATCCCGCCCTACGGCTGCCCAACTCCCGCCTGCGGGCGGTTCTGAACCTCGGGTCGAAGCGGGCTGCATCCATTTCCCTGCCACAGAATTTCGCGCAGCCGGAACTCATCGCGGACTGGGATGCCGAGGGGCCAGCGAGTTCGCTTCTGGTTGCCTACGAGTCGGGGGAGCTCCATATCGAGCTCGTTGATGCGACGGTCGAGCACCACTTTCACCTGAAGAACGGCAAGGACTCCGACCGCAGCCCGTGGTCGCGCGGCGACACCGAGGTGCTCGTGAGCTGGGCGACCCTGCTGCTTCTCGACTTTCACGAGATCGCCGAAGAGTTGGTGCTCGATGTCTCGGATGCCGCCGCCTGGCTCGATGAGGGCTTCGACCTGTATGTCTGCCAGGTCGAGCAGCCGGTCGCGCTCGATCTCGTTGAGGTCGAGGTCGAGGGTGAGGTGCTCATGCTCCCGTGGCTCGGCGCTGGATCCGTCGATCACGACCACATCGAGGGCGACGATCACCCGATCGCCCTGCTCTGGAGTGCGGATGGCTCCGCTCCTGACCGCCCGATAGCCGAAGCCAGGGTCAACCCGCAGAACGGCGCAACCCTGACTTCGGCAGTGCCGGGGGTGGACTGGGATGCCGTCGGGCTGCCGCGTGAAGAGGTGCTGTCGTGGCTCGAGGGAATCTACTTCAACCACCACCTCAAGCCCGACGCCGAGGGAGTGCTGCTCTCCGCCGCGCTTCGTCGGATGGGCGGGCTGGGATAGCGGCTTTCCGCCCGCGAAACGCGGTAACGCCTAGGGCGAACAGGGGCAGTAAACCGGGGGTCGCCTCGTTAGTCTCTTTACATCGGCACCGAATCCTGCCCGGTGTCCAAGGAGTGAAGAAGATGTTCGAAAGATTTACCGACAGAGCTCGTCGTGTCGTCGTCCTGGCCCAGGAAGAGGCCAAGATGCTCAACCACAACTACATCGG
>JBDUEC010000220.1:0-3945 GCA_040002655.1 Rhodoglobus sp.
GCACGTGCATCAGGTAGAACCAGCCGCGGGTCTGCCCGATGTACTCGACGATGAAATCGGCGGGGTTGTGGCTGTCGAACCACTCCTGGTTCTCGAACGGGTAGTGCACCTGGGCGAACGGCATCGAACCGGAGTCGAACCATACGTCGAGCACGTCGGCGATGCGACGCATCGTCGACCGGCCGGTGGGGTCGTCGGGGTTCGGGCGGGTGAGACCGTCGATGTACGGGCGGTGCAGGTCGTTCTTGCCCGCCTCGTTCTGGGGTAGCACGCCGAAGTCGGCTTCGAGCTCGGCCAGCGAGCCGTAGACGTCGACCCGCGGGTAGGCCGGGTCGTCGCTCTTCCACACCGGAATTGGGGATCCCCAGTAGCGGTTGCGACTGATCGACCAGTCCCGCGCGTTGGAGAGCCACTTGCCGAACTGCCCGTCTTTGACGTTGTCGGGAACCCAGTTGATCTCCTGGTTGAGCTCGCCCAGGCGGTCGCGGAACTCCGGCACGCGCACGAACCAGCTCGACACTGCCTTGTAGATGAGCGGATTGCGGCACCGCCAGCAATGCGGGTACGAGTGCTCATAGCTCGCCACCTTCACCAGCCGCCCCTCGCTGCGCAGCAGCTGGGTGAGCGGCTTGTTCGCATCGAACACCTGCAGGCCGGCGACCTCCGCGATGAGTGGCAGGAACTTGCCGCCCTCATCCACCGACAGGATCACCGGGATGCCGGCCGCGGCGCACGCCACCTGGTCGTCCTCACCGTAGGCGGGGGCCTGGTGCACGATGCCGGTGCCCTCACCGGTAGCGACGTAGTCGGCCACGAGGATCTGCCAGGCATTCTGGGTGCCCCACTCCTCGACGTCGGCGTAGTAGTCCCACAGCCGGTCGTAGTGCACGCCGGCCAGGTCGGCGCCGAGCATGGTGCGCGTGATCGCTGCGGCTGCGGCATCCGCTGACTCGTATCCGAGTTCCTTGGCGTAGCCGCCGACTGTGTCGCTGGCAAGCAGGTACTCGGCGACACCCTCGGCCGCCCCGTCGCCCGCGCCCAGCGGCCCGCTCGGCAGGATGGCGTACTCGATCGCAGGACCAACCGCGAGCGCGAGGTTGGTTGGCAGCGTCCACGGGGTGGTCGTCCAGGCCAGGGCGCGCACGGCCGTGAGCCCCAGCGCCTCCGCCTTCTCCCCCACCAGCGGGAACGTGACAGTCACGGCTTGGTCCTGGCGCATCTTGTAGACGTCGTCGTCCATGCGCAGCTCGTGGTTGGAGAGCGGCGTCTCGTCGTGCCAGCAGTACGGCAGCACGCGGAAGCCCTCGTAGGCGAGACCCTTGTCGTAGAGCTGCTTGAACGCCCAGATCACCGACTCCATGAAGGTGACATCCAGGGTCTTGTAGTCGTTCTCGAAGTCGACCCAGCGGGCCTGCCTCGTGACGTACTCCTCCCACTCCTTCGTGTACCGCAGCACCGACTCGCGCGCAGCTGCGTTGAACGCGGCGATACCCATCTCCTCGATCTGCGCCTTCTCGTTGATGCCGAGCTGGCGCATCGCCTCGAGTTCGGCCGGGAGTCCGTGGGTGTCCCAGCCGAAGCGCCGGTGCACCTGCTGGCCGCGCATTGTCTGGAAGCGCGGGAACAGGTCCTTGGCGTAGCCGGTGAGCAGGTGACCGTAGTGCGGCAGTCCGTTGGCGAACGGCGGGCCGTCGTAGAACACCCACTCCGGTGCGCCCTCGCGCTGGTCGATCGAGGCCTGGAAGGTGGCATCCGCTTTCCAGAAGGCGAGCACGCGCTCCTCGATCTCGGGGAACCGCGGGGATGCGGGTACGCCGGCCGAGTCGGAATTGCGGGGGTAGGTCATGTCGCTCCAGGTCGTGTGCACAAACTGCTGTTCACACGAGGACGACGGATGCCGCGGTACCACCTCGCTTGCGTGCCTTGCGACGCGCCACTCAAACGGCTGTGACGGGCGTACCCGTTCGGTTCTAGTTGGCCTCGCGACCGTTCTTCCGAAAGCTCCCCGGTGATGGCCGGATCGATGCCTGTGCTCCAAGAATACCGTGAGTTTGCCGTGGATGCGGCGTACTCTGGCGCCATGCGCGGCCACGGGACCGCGCCGGAGGTGCACGATGGCGCTGTTCGGCAAGAAAACAGACAATCGGATGCGGGTGGATGCCCTCGTGATCGAGGCAGATCCGCCGGTCCACAACGCCCCACCGTTCGGAAACGTCGGCAGGAGCGAGGTGCGGATCCTGGTGGATGCCGGCTCGGGTGGAGTCGAGGCCGTGAAGCTCTTCCACCTCAACCGTCACCAGTGGCTGATCCCCGGCATGCGGGTACCGGTCACGCTGGACCCAGCGAAACCGAACGATTTCGATGTCGACTGGACGGCTGTGCCCGAGATCGAGGAACGCGCGGCGGCCAACGACCCGCTGCTCGCCGACCCGGTCACGCGCCGCGCCAACGTCGTCGCGGCGATGCGGGCGGTGGGCATCAACCTGCCCGGCCCGAACGCGACAGCGGCCGACAAGTTCGCGAAGTCGTTGGCGGATGCGAGCAGCCTGCCCGCGCCCGCGGGCAAGCGCCGCGCGGTGGTGCGTATCTCGTCCATCCGTTCGCGGCTGGTGAGCGAGGACTCCGGCCCGAGCTACCTGAGCACAGAGGGCCGGCTGGATGCCGTGCTCGCCGTGACCGTGCCCGGCCAGGCTCCATACGCCGTGTTCGTGAAGGGCTTCACCAAGAAGCGCGGCCGCACCGACGTGCTCGGTGCCGGATACCCGGCCGTCGTCTCCACGTCCGACCCGACCGACGTCGACGTGCTCTGGGACGAGGTTCCGGCCACGATGGACCAGGTCGGCCAGCGGCTCACCGAAGACCTGGAGGCCGCCAGTTCCCGGCTGCCAATGGGGATGCCCCAGCTGCCGTTCACCGCCCCGGCGGCGGGAGCGCCGGTTGGCATGAACCCGGACATGCTGAAGATGATGGCCGACAACGCGAAGCTGTCGCTGTCGATGATCCGCGACCCGAACGTGCGCGCCGCGACGATCGCCCAATACCGGGCGGCTGGCATCCCGATCGAGGAGGACTAGACCGGCTTCCCCGCCCGCGCGACGAGCCCGTTCACGAGCGCCGCGGCATCCTCCGGGCGGTCGATCGTCACGACCAGGCTGTGCCCGTCGGTGCGGTGCACCTCGAGCGCGGCCCCCTTATGCAGCACCACCCCGAAGCGCTTGTTGAGACCCCAGCGCATGCCCCAGCCGCCGAAGTCCCCGATCGGGTTGACCTCGGTGACACTCGCAGAGGCGATGTGATCAGCCGGGATGAAGAACCGCGGAGCACCGAGCACCGACCGCACCTCGACGCCGCGCTGATCGATCCGCACGCGCCAGGCGAAGCTCGAGATCAGCAGCAGCATCACCAGGATCGGGGTGAACAGCAGCCACCAGTAGTGCCCGCCAGACCTCACCACAATTGCGGCCACGGCTCCGGTCACCAGCAGTGCGACGCCGCCCACGATCAGGAGGAGGGTCGTGGATGCCGTGGCCAGTGTCGTCCACAGCACACGGTCGTTGGGTGTGAGCTTCACGGCCGCAACCGTGGTGCTGGCGCCACGCGCCGCCCGGTCCGCCGGGGGCATCACGAACCACCCGATCACGGCGAGCAGGAAGGCGGCCGCGAGGCCCACGAGCAGCGCGGGCAGAGGGCTGGGGGCGTCGGCAGCATCCGCGATGCCCCGCTGCGATCCGAGGATCCAGGTGAAGCTGACACCGAGGAAGGCCGTCAACCACAGCGGTGTCACGGCCAGGAACTTAAGAACCAGAGTGACCCCGGATTTTCGGGCGGCGAGCACCACGGCGCCGCCGAGGATCGCGGTCACGGCCACTCCGACAAGGGCGAACACCCCGGGGAAGAACACCGGACTGTCGAACCCGTCCGGGGCACCGAGCGACCAGTGCGTGG
>JBDUEC010000221.1:0-3917 GCA_040002655.1 Rhodoglobus sp.
CTCTGGCTCTGGCTCTGGCTCTGGCTCTGGCTCTGGCTCTGGCTCTGGCTCTGGCGGATTGTCGATCGGCTCGACGGAATCCGCAAGGGTTTCGACGGAGATGACGTCTTCGGTCTCGGCGGGAGCGGCCAGCGCGGCCCTTTCGAGTGCTTCGTCGCCGGCGGCCTCTGCCTCCATTGACCTCGCCTTGGCGGCTTCCCGTGCGGCGACGGCCGCGTTCACGGCGGCGGCGCGCGCGGCCCTGGCCGCGGTGACCGCGGTGCGGGCAACCCGTCCAGTGGTCTCACGGGCGGCCGCTGTACGTGCGCTCCACCGCGCAGAGCGTGCGGCGCGAGCCGCGGCTGCCGCCTCGGTTGCCGCCACCTCGGCATCAGCCGATGCGTGCGCCGCGGCATCCGCTTGGGTGGTCACGTTCTGCAGCGGCTCCGAAAGAGGGGTCGTCGACGTGTCGCCGCGCAGCCGCTTGACGAGCAGTTCGGCGCTGATCAGGCACATCGGCAGGCCGATGCCCGGAATCGTCGAGCTGCCCGTGTAGTAGAGGCCCGTGACCTTCTTGCTCACGTTGCCCGCGCGGAACATCGCGCTCTGGCGCAGCGTGTGGGCGGGGCCGAGCGCCGAGCCCTTCCAGGCGTTGAGCTCGTCGGCGAAGTTGCCGGGGCCGACCGTGCGTCGAACCGTGATGCGCGACTCGAGATCCTGCACGCCCGTCCACTCGGCGATCTGGCGGATCACCTGGTCGGCCAGCACTTCGATGCGGGTGTCGCCGTCGCCATCCACATCGCCGCGCCCGATCGTCGGGTCGGCCGGGATCGGCACCAGCACGAACAGGTTCTCGAAACCGTCGGGCGCGACATCCGGGTCCACGCCACTCGGCTTACAGATGTACAGCGAGGCCGGGGAGGGGACGCTGGGGTTCTCGCCGAAGATCTTGTCGAAGCCGGCGTTCCAGTCCTTCGCGAACAGCAGCGTGTGGTGCTCGAGCTGCGGCAGCTCGCCGCGCACGCCGAGGTAGAGCAGCAGTGCGCCGGGGCCGGCGACCTTCGAGTCCCAGTACTCCTGTGGGTAGGTCTGCTGGTCGGGCTCGAGAAGTTTCGTCTCGGTGTGGTGCAGGTCGGCGGATGACACCACAATGTCCGCGTCCACGTAGTGCAGCTTGTGGTCGCGGTCCACGTACTCGACGCCGGTCGCCGCTCCGTGCTCCACAGTGATGCGCGACACGGATGCCCCGGTCACGATGGTCG
Source organism: Rhodoglobus sp. (assembly GCA_040002655.1). Classification (GTDB taxonomy): domain Bacteria; phylum Actinomycetota; class Actinomycetes; order Actinomycetales; family Microbacteriaceae; genus Rhodoglobus. Next base: position 1,242 of record JBDUEC010000221.1, read on the forward strand.
CGCCGGCTGCGGTCGCGAGGTCGGCGATGCTCTCGATCACGCGGGTGAAGCCGCCCATCGGATAGAGCACGCCATCGGACAGGTCGAGGTGGCTCATGAGGTGGTACATGCTCGGGGCGAGCTTCGGCGACGAGCCGAGGAAGACCGCCGGGTAGCCGAGGATCTGCCGAAGTCGGTTGTCCTTCACCGTGCGTGCGGCGAAGCTCGACAGCGGCTGGAGAAGCAGGCGGGCAAGCCGGGGCCAGTGACGGAGATGCGACAGGATCGGGCGCACGTCTTCGAAGGTCGTGTAGAGAAACTTCTCCTTCGCCAGCTCGTAGGTCTCAGCGGCGGAATCGAGATAGCGGTCGAGCTTGGCGCCCGCACCCCTCTCCACGCGCTCGAACAGCTCCAGGTTCTCCTCACGAATGGCGGAGACGTCGATCGGCTCCGTCACACCCTCGAAGTAGACGCGGTATCCGGGGTCGAGAGTCACGAGTGCGAGCTGCTCCTCGGCGGAGGTGCCCATCAGCTTGTAGAAGTGATCGAAGACTTCGGGCATCAGGTACCAGGAGGGGCCGGTGTCGAAGCGGAAGTCGCCATGGGTCCACGAACCCGCCCGGCCGCCGACCGCCGGGCGCGCCTCCACGACCGTCACGGAGTGGCCGTCTCGGGCAAGCAGCGCCGCGGAGGCAAGGCCGCTGATGCCCGCGCCGATGATCACTACCTGACTCATGCGCGCGGTGTCCTTCCCAGGGCGGCACCCGTGGCGATGCGGAGTTTGACGGGGTTCGGAACGCGAACCCGCGCACGTACGAGGGTATCCGCCGGAGTTCGCCGCAGTCGCACCGCGAGCTCGGTGAACAGTCCCTGGGCGAGGGCGACGGCCCGGCGGCTGCTGGCCGGGAGCTCATGGATGACCGAGGCCGACTGCGCGAGGTCCGCGTCGATGTCGTCGAGTATGCGGTTCTTGTCGGCCTCCGTGAACGCGTCGACGCGTACCCCGGGGAAGTAGCTGCGCCCCAGCTGTTCGAAGTCGGCGGACAGGTCCCGCAGGAAGTTGATCTTCTGGAACGCCGCGCCGAGTCGCCGCGCACCGTTCACGAGTCTCATCTCGCGCTCGGCGTCAACGTGCTCGCCGTGCAGGAAGGCGCGAAGGCACATCAGGCCGACGACCTCCGCGGAGCCGTACACGTACCGGTCGAAACTGCCCTGGTCGTGTTCGGCCTGACCGAGGTCCATGCGCATCGACTCGAAGAAGGGTTGGGTGAGATCCGCGCCGAAGTCAACCTCGGAGGCGGTCAGGCCGAACGCGTGCACCACGAGGTTCGCACTGAATCCGCCGTCCATGGCCTGCTCGGTCTCGCGCTCCAGGTCATTGAGGTGGCGCGCCGCCGCGACCACGTCGAGGCCGGCATCGGCCGCGACACCGTCGACGATCTCGTCGGCGACGCGCACCAGGGCGTAGATGTTCTCGACGTGCTGCCGCACCCCCGAACCGAGCAGTCGGGAGGCGAGGCCGAACGACGTGGAGTACCGGCGGATGACGATGCTCGCTGTCTCCTCGGCGACGCGGTCGTACAGTGCCGGGCGCACGCTCACGCGGCCCTGCCGCGCGCGGTTAGGCTGATGGGGCGCATGCGAAGGGCGCCGCCCTGTAGCCGTCTCCGCCGGGAGACCGCACGCAGCCAGGAACCATCCACTTAGGCAGACTACCGCGACTATGACCGACCAATCCGAGCAGGTCGTACTGGTGACGGATGCCGGCGAGCCGATCGGTTCCGCCGACAAATCCACGGTGCACACCGACCAGACTCCCCTGCACCTTGCCTTCTCCTGCCACGTGTACGGGCCGGACGGCCGGGTGCTGGTCACCCGCCGAGCCCTGTCCAAGCTCACCTGGCCGGGGGTGTGGACGAACTCGTTCTGCGGGCATCCGCTGCCCGGCGAATCCATGGCTGACGCCATCGCGCGGCGAGCCATGCGTGAGCTCGGCATCACGGTGTCGGAGATCACCGTCGTGCTGCCGGACTTCCGCTACCGGGCCGTGGACGCATCCGGAATCGTCGAGAACGAGCTGTGCCCGGTCTACCGCGCCGTGACCCACGACCAGGTGCACCCGAGCGCCGACGAGGTTGCCGAGTTCGAGTGGGTCGAGATCGATGCCCTGCACGACGCGGCGATCGCCGCCCCGTACGCGTTCAGCCCGTGGCTCGGCTGGCAGCTGGAGCAACTGCGCTGAGAATGGGTGCGGGGCTCACCCGAAGAGCCCCGCACCCGCCAATCCTCTGATTGGGCCCATCCCCCGACGGGCTGCTCTCGCTTCGGTTCTCAACGGAACCGCTAGCGCGAATGGCTATACGATATAGGGTTCGGTCGAGGAGGCGCAAGTGCCCGTAAATCGAACTATCGCAAGTCCGTGACGGACGCCACGGATGCCCGTGCCCGAAGTTCGGTCGCCGGCTCGGCGACCACCACATGCGTGACCGCCTCCTCGCCGTCCAGCAAGCGCGAAACGGCGGCGGCACCGAGCTCGCGGAGTGGCATACGCACCGTCGTGATTGGTGGCCAGGTGGCATCCGCGTACCAGACGTCGTGCATCGCGACGATCGACACGTCGTGGGGAACGCGGAGCCCTCGCTCGTGGATCTCGGCCAGCACCCCCAACGCGGCGTTCAGGTTCGCGACGACGAGCGC
>JBDUEC010000222.1:0-3887 GCA_040002655.1 Rhodoglobus sp.
GCGTAGGTGAACGAGCTGCGCACGCCGGAGGTGATCATGTCGAGCAGGTCCTCCACGCCCGGGCGCAGCGGGTCGAGGTAGATGCGGGAACTGGAGATGCCCTCGGCGAAGAGCGTCTTGCGGGCGAGCTCGTAGGCGTCCAAACGATCGAACCGCTCGCGCACGGCCTTGGTCGAGGCCATGCCCCAGCTCTCCTTGTAGAGGCGACCGTTCTCATCCGCTGTGAGGCTGCCCGGCGCTTCGATCGTGCCCGCGAACCAGGAACCGACCATGACGGATGCCGCGCCCGCCGCCAGCGCGAGTGCGACGTCGCGGGGGTAGCGCACTCCCCCGTCGGCCCACACGTGCGCACCGAGCTCAGCGGCAGCCTCCGCCGTCTCAAGTACGGCGGAGAACTGCGGACGCCCCACCGCGGTCATCATGCGCGTGGTGCACATCGCCCCGGGGCCAACCCCCACCTTGATGATGTTCGCGCCGGCCGCGACCAGATCGCGCACAGCCTCTGCGGTCACCACGTTGCCCGCCACGATGGGGATCTGAAGCCCGAGAGCTGCCACCGCCTCGATCGCCCGGATCATGCCGTCCTGGTGGCCGTGCGCGGTGTCGATCACGAGAACGTCAACGCCAGCCGCGACGAGCGCCTTCGCCTTGGCTGCGACATCCCCGTTGATGCCGACGGCAGCCGCAACGCGTAGCCGCCCGCTCGCGTCGAGCGCGGGCTGGTAGATCGTGGAGCGCAGGGCGCTTGTACGGCTCAGGGTTCCGATCACCTCGCCGTGGTGCACGACGGGGGCGAACTCGAGGTCGGCAGCGGTCATGAGGTCGAAGGCGGCACGGGGCGTTGTCACGTCGTCCGCATCGATCGACGCGAGCGCGCCGTGCAGCAGGTCACCGAGGCGCGCGTCGGCGAGAGCCGTGGCCAGTCGCGTCGCGGGCAGCGCACCGAGGTGCGCGCCATCCGCTGCCCTGATCACCACGCCATGCCCCGCGACCGCTGGCATGCTGGCGAGGGCGGTGGCGACCGTATCGTCCGGTCCGAAGGCGATGGCGGTGTCGAAGGCGACCGGTTGGTTCTTCACCCAGCGGATGGCCGCATCCAGGTCTTGCAGGTGCATGTCCTGCGGCAGCACCCCGAGGGCGCCGCGCCGCGCGAGAGTCGCCGCGATCCTCGGCCCCGTCACCGAGTTCATGTTCGCGGAGACGATCGGGATCGTGGCGCCGGTGCCGTCATCCGGGGCGAGCGAGACGTCGAGCCGCGACGTGACCCCGGAGCGGCTCGGAACCAGGAAGACGTCCGAGTAGGTGAGGTCGTGGGTGGGTTCGGTCTCATAGAAATGCATGAAATTAACGCTAACCCTTCAGCGCCGGCGGCGGCGTGCTCGAATGAAAGCGATTACGCTTGTGAATGGTGCGGCCAGAGGCGGTTGCACGACGATTTTGCAGGTCAAGAGAACTGAAAGTGGGCGGTCGGCTGTGTCGAGCCAAGTGACCGGAGTTACTCCAGAGGGTGACTCAGAATTCGGAGCCAACGAATGGCTCGTCGACGAGATGTACGAGAAGTACCTCGAGGACAAGAACTCGGTCGAGCAGTCCTGGTGGCCGATTCTCGAGAAGTACCACCGTACGGATGACCCCACCCCCACGGGCGTGATCCAGACCGTCACCGGCGGCGAACCCCAGATTCCCGACGAGGTACTCGTGACTGAGCCCGTCGCAGAGGTGCCCGTCGCGGAGGAGCCTGCCGCGGCGCCCGCCCCCGCAGTGGCACCTCCGGCCGCAGCCAGCGATACCCCCAGCTCTCCCGCCACCGGCAGTACGCCGATTGCGCGCACCACCTCGGTGCAGGCCAAGCCGCAACCGATTCCCGCGGAGGCTCCGACCTCAGTCGCCGCCCCGGCCGCACCGGTTGAGGCCCATGCGGAGGCACCGGAGTCGGTCGACGAGACCGCTGCGCTCAAGGGTGCTGCCAAGGCTCTCGCCGCCAACATGGACGCGTCACTGACGGTGCCGACCGCCACGAGCGTGCGCACGATCCCGGCCAAGCTCATGATCGACAACCGCATCGTGATCAACAACCACCTCAAGCGCGCACGCGGCGGCAAGGTGTCGTTCACACACCTCATCGCCTGGGCGATCGTTCAGACGCTCAAGGAGTTCCCGAGCCAGAACGTCTTCTACGACGAGCCAGACGGCAAGCCCTCTGTGGTCACTCCCGCGCACATCAACCTGGGAATCGCGATCGACATCCCGAAGCCCGACGGCACCCGCTCGCTCGTGGTGCCCGGCGTCAAGCGCGCCGAGACGATGGGTTTCGCCGAGTTCCTGGTCGCGTACGAGGATGTCGTGGCTCGCGGCCGGGCCAACAAGCTCACCGCGGCGGACTACGCCGGCAACACGATCTCCCTCACCAACCCGGGCGGCATCGGCACGGAGCACTCCGTGCCCCGCCTCATGCGCGGCGCGGGCACCATCGTCGGCGCCGGGGCCCTCGAGTACCCGGCTGAGTTCCAGGGCGCGTCGCCCAAGACGCTCGCCGAGCTCGGCATCGGCAAGACCATCACGCTCACGAGCACCTACGACCACCGCGTCATCCAGGGCGCGGGCTCCGGCGAGTTCCTCAAGAAGATCCACGAGCGCCTCATCGGTGAGCACGGATTCTACGAAGACATCTTCTCGGCACTGCGCATCCCCTACGACCCGATCCACTGGGCCGCAGACATCAGCGTCGACCTCGCGGACAACGTGTCCAAGACCGCGCGGGTGCAGGAGCTGATCAACGCCTACCGGGTTCGCGGCCACCTCATGGCCGACATCGACCCGCTCGAGTACCGGCAGCGCACGCATCCCGACCTCGACATCTCGAGCCACGGTCTCACCTTCTGGGATCTCGACCGCGAGTTCGTCACCGGCGGGTTCGGCGGCAAACGGGCAGCGCTGCTGCGCGAGATCCTCGGGATGCTGCGCGACTCTTACTGCCGCACCGTGGGCATCGAGTACATGCACATCCAAGACCCGGCCCAGCGCCGCTGGATCCAGGAACACGTCGAGAAGCCCTACGCCAAGCCCAACCACGACGAGCAGATGCGCATTCTCGGCAAGCTCAATGAGGCCGAGGCCTTCGAGACCTTCCTGCAGACCAAGTACGTCGGCCAGAAGCGCTTCAGCCTTGAGGGCGGCGAGTCTACGATTGCGCTGCTCGACGCCGTCATCCAGAAGGCAGCGGAGGCGAACCTCGAGGAGGTCGCCATTGGCATGGCTCACCGCGGTCGCCTGAGCGTGCTCACCAACATCGCCGGCAAGACCTACGGCCAGATCTTCCGCGAGTTCGAGGGCACCCAGGACCCGCGCACCGTGCAGGGCTCCGGTGACGTCAAGTACCACCTCGGCACCGAGGGCACGTTCACAGCTGCCGACGGCAAGAAGATCCCGGTCTACCTCGCTGCAAACCCGTCCCACCTCGAGGCTGTCGACGGTGTGCTCGAGGGCATCGTGCGCGCCAAGCAGGACCGTCGCCCGATCGGCTCGTTCACCGTGCTGCCCGTGATGGTGCACGGCGACGCAGCCATGAGCGGCCAGGGCATCGTCGTCGAGATCCTGCAGATGTCCCAGCTGCGCGCATACCGCACCGGCGGCACCGTGCACGTGAACATCAACAACCAGGTCGGTTTCACGACTCCGCCCGCCGAGGGCCACACGTCGATGTACTCGACGGATGTCATGAAGACCATCCAGTCCCCGATCTTCCACGTCAACGGCGATGACCCCGAGGCGGTCGTTCGCGTGGCCGAACTGGCCTTCGCGTACCGCCAGGAGTTCCACCGCGACGTCATGGTCGACCTCGTCTGCTACCGCCGTCGCGGCCACAACGAGGGCGACGACCCGTCGAT
>JBDUEC010000223.1:0-3882 GCA_040002655.1 Rhodoglobus sp.
TTCACCCTCGACTGGTCGGTGCAGGACGCGACCCAGGTCGCCGCGATCATGAAGGCCCAGGACGAGCTCGGCCACGGCCAGGGCATCGTCGTGGCCAACCCGATCCCGCTCGACCAGCAGTGGGACCCGGCCGAGCACGACCGCGTGCTCGCCCTCGCGCTCGCCGAAGCGGATGCCGCGGGCGTCACCGGCAAGGCCGTCACGCCGTTCCTGCTGCTGAAGATCGTCGAGCTCTCCGGAGGCCGCAGCCTCGAGGTGAATCTCGACCTGGCCCGCAATAACGTGCGGGTGGCCGCACAGATCGCGACGGCCTGGTCGGAAGCGACGCGCGCCTGATGTCCGAAGGTCTGCCAGCGCACTACCCGGTCGCTGGGGCCAGGTTCCTCGTTGTCGGAGACGTGATCGACGATGTGCTCGTGGTACTCGACCGGTCGATCCGGGTGGACACCGACACGGCGGCCTCCATTCGCCAGGTTCCCGGCGGCTCCGCGGCCAACACCGCGGCGTGGCTCGCCTCCGTTGGGCAGCACGTAACCTTCATTGGCGCGGTGGGTGCTGACGACGTGATCCGGGTGGCCGCCGCACTGCCGGGCGTCGAGGCGCGACTGCTGGCGACCCCGTACCCGACGGGCGCGATCGTGGTGCTGGTTGAGGGCCAGCACCGTTCGATGCTCACCTCGCGCGGCGCGAACGCGCACCTCGACCTCGGCGCGATCAACCTCGATGGTTTCGACGTTCTGCACCTCACCGGGCACCCACTGCTCCAGTCCACCGATGGTGGCGAGGCGTTCACCGCCCTCATCGCGCGCGCGAACACCGCCGGGCTCGTCGTGTCGCTCGACCCTGGGTCGGCCGGCTTTCTCGCGGACTTCGGCCCCGATCGGTTTCTTGCGGCGGTCGACGGGGTCGACGTTCTGCTGCCCGGGCTCGACGAGGCGAAACTGCTGACCGGCTTGGATGACCCGACCGAGATCGTGCGGGCGCTTCAGTTCGACACCGTCGTGCTCAAGCTCGGTCGCGCCGGTGCGGTCGTCGGAGGCTTGGGTGCTGAGCCATCGGCGGTGCCCGCCGTGGAGACCGAAGTTGTGGACCCGACGGGTGCGGGTGATGCGTTCGCCGCTGGATTCCTCGCCGCCTGGATGGTGGATCGGGATGCTGTCGCCGCGGCTCGCGCGGCCTCGACCGTCGCCGCGCGCGCCGTCGCATCAGCGGGCGGGCGCCCCTGACCTCACGTGACCGGAGCGGCCGCGCGAGTCAGTCGGTCGGCCTGCCGGTGCGCCTCGGCGGCGAGCTCTGGACTGTCGGCCACCGAGAAATCGAGGTCGAGCATGCTGAGGTATCGCAGCAGGGCGGCCGCGTCGTCCGAGCCGGTGTCCAGCGCACACGTGTGATCGTCGACCGCAGTGACGACTCCAGCCGATGGTGGCAGTCGCTCAACGACGACGGACGCCGGAGCGGCGATCACGACACGGGCACGGAACCCCCACGGCGCGGCGGCAACACCGCGGTCGACATGTGCCACGGCACCCTCCGGTGGCAGCTCGCGTCGAGTGAACCGCGGGCCGGTCGGCAGGCGCGGCGAAACTCGGTCCACGCGGAAGGTGCGCCAGTCGTCGCGGTCGAGGTCGAATCCGAGCAGGTACCAGTGGCCGGCGCGCAGCGCGAGTCGATAGGGCTCGATGACGCGCCGCGACGACGCCGCGGCGTGGGAGGAGTAGTCGAAGCGCAGGCGCTGGGTATCACGGCACGCGGTGGCGAGGGTGAGCAGCAGGGCGGGGTCGATTATGGGAACGTGGCGGGGAATGGAGACCACAGCCGTCTGCAGCGTGGTGAGGCGGTACCGCAGCTTCGAGGGGAGCACCTGATGCAGCTTGGCGAGCGCTCGAATGGAGGCCTCCTCGACGCCCTGGATCGAGCCGTCCGCTGCGGCGCTCAGGCCGATCGCCACCGCAACAGCCTCGTCATCATCCAGTAATAGCGGGGGGAGTGCGGCGCCAGCGCCGAGCTGATAGCCACCGGCGACACCGAGCGTGCTCTCGATCGGATAGCCGAGATCACGGAGGCGCTCCACATCTTTGCGGATCGTGCGGGTCGTTACGTCGAGGCGCCCAGCGAGCGTGCGGCCCGGCCAGAATGGCCGGGTCTGCAGCAGCGAGAGCAACTGGAGCAGTCGGGCCGAGGTCGTCAACATTCTTCAATCTTTCCATCGAATGAGGAACGAAGCGTGCCGCAATTCTTTCTAACGTGGATTCATGACGAACACAACCACCGACTCCGTCCACCCGTTCCGCATCGACATCCCCCAGGCAGAGCTCGACGACCTGCACGACCGACTCACCCGCGCTCGCTGGGCACCGGACCTCGACGCCACGAGCTGGGAGCGCGGCATTCCCGCGAGCGCGCTTCGACCGATCGCCGAGCACTGGCGTGACTCGTTCGACTGGCGAGCGCAGGAAGCGCGTCTGAATGAGCTCCCACAGTTCACGACCACCATCGACGGGCAGCAGATCCATTTCGTGCATGTGCGCTCGACCGTGCCCGGCGCGCGTCCGCTGATTATGCTGCACGGTTGGCCGAGCTCCTACCTGGAGTTCCTTGAGGTCATCGGGCCGCTCACCGATCCGGTCGCGCACGGCGGTCGCGCCGAGGACGCCGTGCACCTCGTGATCCCCTCGCTGCCCGGCTTCGGGTTCTCGCCACTGTCGGGCGCTGGATGGGGCGACCTGCTCCGGGTCGCCGGCGCGCTTGCCGAGGTGATGACGAGGCTCGGCTACGAGCAATTCCTCGCCCAGGGCACCGATGTGGGCTCCGGCATCGTGGGCATGCTGCCGATGGTTGCGCCGGGTCGAGTGATCGCAACACACATCAACGGCCCCATGCCGTTCCCATTCGGGCCCGCGGTCGCCCTCGACGGACTCGATGCGCACGACCGCGAACGAGCAGAACACTTCAATACCTTTCGCGAGGACGGCGTCGGCTACCTGCACATCCAGGCGACGCGCCCGCAGACGATCGCGTACGGGCTCACCGATTCGCCCGTCGCTCAGCTCGCCTGGGTCATAGAGAAGTTCAAGGAGTGGAGCGATCCGGCGGCGCGACTGACCGACGACCCAGGCTCGCTCGACCGCCTTCTCACCACGGTGAGCCTGTACTGGTTCGGGCAGCTGGGCTGGTCGTCAGCGCACGCGCTGTACGAGGGGATGCAGGTCTATCGCCAGTTCGCGGCGCCACCGGCTGCCGAGAGCGGTTGGGAAGGTGGGGGCGACGGATGGGAGGCACCGGAGATGCCGCCGGCTGCGGCATCCATCTACGCCGCCGACATGTCGGTGCGCAGCGTCGTCGATGCCGGAGGAAGCTACGAGTCGTGGATCGAGCACGATCGCGGTGGCCACTTTCCCGCGATGGAGGTTCCCGACCTGCTCGTCGCTGACCTCCGTCAGTTCTTCGGCGCGCACCGCTGACCATGGCGGTGCCGGTACTGACCCCGCGCGCGCTCAATCGCGCGCTGCTCGCTCGCCAGTTACTGCTTGAGCGTAGCCACCTCGACGCGGTCGACGCCGTGCGGCACCTGGTCGGGTTGCAGGCGCAGGCACCGCTCGCACCCTACGTCGGGCTGTGGTCGAGGCTGCGGGGGTTCACCCCCGATGATCTGGCCGCTCCGCTCAAGGCGCGTGCGGTGACGCGGGCGACCCTCATGCGCGGCACCGTCCACTTGGTCACGGCAGAGGATGCCCTGCGGCTGCGCCCCTGGACGGAACCAGCAATCGTCCGCGGCTTCGCCGGTGGGTTCAGCGCACGGCTCACGACGGAGCAGACCGAGGCGGTGTTGGGCCTCGGTCAGGAGCTGCTCGCGGCGGCACCGCGAACCCGAGCCGAGTTGCG
>JBDUEC010000224.1:0-3878 GCA_040002655.1 Rhodoglobus sp.
CGGGCAGCAGCAGCCACGCCGCCGCGTAGAGCAGGAAGGCCGGTCCACCGAGGATGGCGGCGACCACGATAATGCCCCGCACGATGAGGGGGTCGATGCCGAGCCGGGTCGCGATGCCGGAGCCCACGCCGCCGATCCAGCCCGGCTCGCGGCGGATGCCGATGGAGCGCATCCACTCGAAGAATCGTTCCTTCGTGCTGGTCGGTGCGGGGGGAGGTGTGACGTCCGGCTTGGTCTTTGATGGCATATCTCGATGGTGGCCCGCCAGCACGGTCGGCCGCCATGAGGGATCACCCTGAGCCGACCCTGATCTCTGCGCGCGATGGGGCGCACTCAGCCCTAAACCTGCTTGGATTCAATCGTGACCACCGTTCCGCTCCGACCACCGCTCGTGCGCTCGCGCGACGCCGTGCTCGGCGGCGTCTGCGCCGGAATTGCCGTGCACCTCGGCTGGAACCTGCGCCGCACCCGTATCACGGCGGCGATTCTCGGCCTGTGCGGCGGCGCGGGCGTGCTGCTCTACCTCTGGCTCTGGGCGCTGGTGCCGCTGGAGGCTCCGGAAGCGGATGACGCTGCCGCCGTGCGTCGCGTCGTGCCCGTTGCCGCGCTGCTCGTCGGGATCTCCGCCGTTGCCGCGCTGGTGGTTGTGGGCACCGTTGCCACCGGGTCATCGGACGCCTTCTCGACGCCAGCCCTGCTGCTCGTGACCGCGTCGTCGGGCATCGCCGTGGCCTGGAGCCTCACCTTCGACCGCCACGACCGGACTCGCTCGCCGCACTATCAGTTCGTCATCAGAGCGCTCGCCGCCGCGCTGTTGCTGCTTGCCGGCATCGCGGCGCTCCTCAGCCGGCCGAGTGCCATCGACGCAGTGCTCGGCGTCGGGATGGTGGTACTCGGCGTGGGCGTGATGGTCGCACCGCGCGTGGTCACCCTCTGGTCCGACCTGCAGGCGTCGCGCACCGCACAGGTGCGGGAGGTGCAGCGGGCGGAGATCGCCGCCCACCTGCATGACTCTGTGCTGCAGACCCTGGCGCTCATCCAGAATCGGGCGGGGGCCTCGAGCGAGGTGGCGCGCATCGCCCGCGCCCAGGAACGCGAGTTGCGCGACTGGCTGTTCGCCGGCGACGAGCCGCCCGCGGCCGACCTGGCCACGGAGCTGCGCGGCATCGCCGCCGCGATCGAACTGGACTACCCGGTACGCATCGAGGTCGTCGCGGCCGGCGAGTCGGCGTCTCCGAACGCGATCGTGGCCGCCGCTCGCGAGGCGATGCTCAACGCCGCGCGACACGCGGGCGGTGAGGTGTCCGTCTACCTCGAGACCTCCGCGGACGGCATCGATGTGTACGTGCGGGATCGTGGCGCTGGGGTCGACCTGGCGAAGCTTCCTGCCGACCGCCTCGGCATCCGCGAGTCCATCATCGGGCGGATGACGCGCGCCGGCGGCACCGCGACCGTGAAGCCCGGCGCGGGCGGTCGCGGCACCGAGGTTCACCTGCACCTGGAGGTGCCCAATGACTGAGATGAGCGTGACTAGCGTCATCATCGTCGACGACCACTCGATCTTCCGCTCCGGGCTGCGCGCCGACCTCGACGACACGATCGAGGTGCTCGGTGAAGCCGCGACAGTGGATGAGGCCGTCGCCCAGATCGCCGCCCTCCTTCCGCAGGTGGTGCTGCTCGACGTGCACCTGCCCGGTGGCTCCGGCGGTGGTGGGGCAGAGGTGATCACACTTTCGTCCGGTCTGCTGGACCGGGTGCGCTTCCTCGCCCTCTCGGTGTCGGACTCCGCAGAGGATGTCGTGGGCGTCATCCGCGCGGGAGCCCGCGGCTACATCACCAAGGGCTCGTCAGGCGCAGAGGTGAGCGCCGCCGTCGCCGCGGTCGCCGGTGGGGACGCCGTCTTCTCGCCGCGCCTCGCCGGGTTCGTGCTCGACGCGTTCGGCGCCGTCGCGGGCGAGCAGGCTGAGTCGAGCGAAGAACTCGACCGCCTCTCCGCCCGCGAGCGCGAGGTCATGCGCCTCATCGCTCGCGGCTACGCCTACAAGGAGGTCGCGAGCGAACTCTACATCTCGATCAAAACGGTCGAGAGTCACGTCTCGGCGGTGCTGCGCAAGCTGCAGCTCTCGTCGCGGCACGAACTCACGGCCTGGGCATCCGCTCGCAAGTTGCTGTAGCGGGGCGTTTGGCACTGACTCGCGCCCTGTTGCTCTTCCCGAGCGGGGTGGTCAGCAACTTGGCGCAAGTCATCCGAAGTGCGGCCGTCGAGCCAAAGTGCGAGCGACCCGTTCGGCAAGTTCAGTGGGGTCGGCCAGATCGGCCGACCCCACCAACATCACCTTCCACTCGTCCGCCTCGAGCCGCGAGATGCGCGTCATGTCCGCGATGATCTGCTCAGGCGTGAAGTGGTGCCACCCCTGGTACTCGACGATCAACTTGCGATCAGCGCTTGCGAGGTCCGCCCGATAGCGGTAACCGCCCGCAGTTGTGATCCACACGTTCGGAACAAATCCGCTGACGCCAGCCTGAGCCAGGATTACGCGCACGTGCGATTCGCGTCGGGACTCCGCTCGCCCGTCGAGCAAGTCGATCGCCGTGAGCAGAGCGGGTCCACCTCGGCGACCGGCGTAGCTCGTCACGGCAGTGCGCAGCCGAGCCTCCGAGGTATGCGCGAGCGGTTCATGGATGAGGTAGTCGCCCGCGGCAACCAGATCCCGAACAGACAGATGCACAGCCAACTCGCACCAGATGCGCTCGGGAGTGCTCACTCGGAGCCCATGCCAGTCCCGCCACTGCGCCCCACGCAACGCATAGCCCCGGATGCCTCGGCCGGCCGGCGCGCGATGCTCGGGTGTCGTGGCCACATGCAGCAGTCGCGAACGCTCGAGTTCTCTAGGCAGAGGCACCCCGGTCAGGGCAGCGGCGGTAATCCCACAGAAGTGCGCGTGGTCGGCGAGGGTGCGCTGTCTCGCCGCACACAGGTGTGCAAGCGTCAACTCCGAAGTGGATGCCACCAGCACTCCGCGATACGGGCGTTGCAGGTCGCGGCCCCTCAGGCGGCCCGCCCCAAGGCCGGAGTCCAGACCCTGGCGGCGCGTGAACGCAGCATTCTGCAACGCGACGGGGATCGGGATTCGTGCGTTCATCCCGAAATCGTGCCGACTGCAGCCGCGGGCTCGCGGCATCCGTCCACATCGGCTGCTGACTCGCGCTCTGTGGATGCTGCCGACTACGGCCGAGCGCAACTTCGCGCGAGTCAACGGTGTCAGCGCCAGTCCGAGGTGCGCCCGGAGCGAGCAGCCCTACCCGAACAGCTTCTGCAGGCGCTGCACGCCCTCGAGCAGCTGGTCGTCGCCGAGCGCGTAGGAGAGCCTGAGGTAGCCGCTCGGCCCGAACGCCTCGCCGGGAACCACCGCCACCTCGACCTGGTCCAGGATGAGGTCGGCGAGTTCCAGGGACGTGGTCGGCGTCACGCCGCCCCATTCGCGCCCCAGCAGGCCGGTCACGTCGGGGTACACGTAGAACGCGCCGGTCGGGGTGGGGGTGATCACTCCCGGAATCTTGTTGAGCTCAGCCACGATCGTCTTGCGGCGCGCGTCGAAGGCCTGGCGCATGGTCTCCACGGCATCCTGCGGGCCGGTGAGGGCCTCGATCGCGGCGCGCTGCGAGATGTTCGACACGTTGCTGGTCAGGTGCGACTGCAGGTTGGCGGCCGCCTTGATCGCGTCGGTTGGTCCCACCATCCAGCCGAGGCGCCACCCGGTCATCGCGTAGCTCTTGGCGACGCCGTTCACCAGGATCGTGCGGTCGGCGAGCGCCGGAACGGCCTCGACGATCGAGACTGCGCGAACGCCGTCGTAGACCAGGTTCTGGTAGATCTC
>JBDUEC010000225.1:0-3874 GCA_040002655.1 Rhodoglobus sp.
TGGTTGAGTAGTGCCCGCCATTCCAGGCGGCCTACTCAACCAGCGGCGCCAACCCTTCCCAGGAAAGGAGGACTCGCCATGTCTTCAGCCTCCACGCGCAGCGGCTTCCGTGCCCCGCACGTCCTCCTCATCCCCGCCATCGCCGTGCTCGTCCTCGGCATGGGATACCCGGTCATCTGGCAGATTGTCACGTCGTTCCAGAAGTACGGCCTGCAGCAGCAGTTCGGCAAAGCGGCCCCGTTCGTCGGGCTCGACAACTACATCGCGCTCGCCACCGACCCCCAGCTCTGGGCGGTCGTCGCCCGCTCCCTGGCGTTCTGCCTGCTGACTGCCGCCGTCACCCTGGCCATCGGCACCCTGCTCGCCCTGCTGATGGCAGCGGTCACGAAGACCGCCAAGCTCATCCTGCAAGTTGCGCTGCTACTCGCGTGGTCGATGCCGGTCGTCTCGGCGATGACCATCTGGATCTGGCTGTTCGACCGCCGGCGGGGCGCCATCAACTACCTGCTCGACATGATCCCAGGCGTGGAGATGCACCGGTTCGACTGGCTGTCGACGCCGCTCACGTTCTTCCTGGTGGCATCCATCATCGTGGTCTGGATGAGCGTGCCCTTCGTGGCGTTCTCGGTCTACGCCGGGCTCACCCAGGTCTCCGATGAGGTGATGGAGGCCGCCCAACTCGACGGCGCCAGTGGCTGGCAGCGATTCTGGGGGATCATCCTGCCGATGATCCGCCCGGTCATCTCGATCGTTCTGCTCCTGCAACTCATCTGGGACCTCCGCGTCTTCACGCAGATCAAGCTCCTGCAGGATGCCGGATCCAAGTCGGGAGACTACGACCTGCTCGGCACCTACATCTACAAGCTCGGCACGAGTGCCCAGGACTTCGGCATGGCTTCGGCGGTCTCGATTCTCGTGCTTGGCATCACGATCGCGCTGAGCTGGTTCTACATTCGCAGCCTGTTGAAAGAGGACGAAGCATGAACGCCCTGCCTCGCCGCTGGAAGAAGACCCTGCTCAGCGCCCTCGCCATCGTCATCGCCCTGATCTGGGTGTTCCCGGTCTACTGGATGGTCAACTCGGCTTTCCTGCCGACCGCGATCCTGCAGTCGTTCATCCCGACCTTCTTCCCGGTGCCGGGAACCCTCAGTAACTTCGCCGGTGCCGTCGCCGACGGATCGTTCTTCCGGGCGCTCGGCATGAGCGTGGCCATCACGCTCACGGTCGTGGTCTTCTGCATCATCTTCGCGTTCCTCGCCGCCGTGGCCATCAGCCGTTTCCGCTTCCGCGGTCGGCGCAGCTTCGTGATCGCGGTGCTCATCGTGCAGATGCTCCCGGCCGAGGGCCTGTTCATCGCCCAGTACAAGATGGTGGCGAGCGTGCACCTGCTCGACTCGGTGATCGGCGTCAGCATCATCTACGTCGCCGCCGTGGTTCCGTTCACCATCTGGATGCTGCGCGGCTTCGTCGCCGGCATCCCCGCTGATCTCGAGGAGGCCGCCATGGTCGACGGCCTCAGCCGATTCGGTGCGTTCATGCGCATCACGTTCCCACTGCTCGCCCCCGGCCTGGTGGCCTCCGGCGTGTACGCGTTCCTGCAGGCGTGGAACGAGTTCACCGTTGCCCTCGTGCTGCTGCCGTCTGAGGCGGCCCAAACACTGCCGCTCTGGCTGCGCGGATTCGTGCAGGCCAGCGCGACGAGGGAGACGGACTGGGGCCAGGTGATGGCGGCATCTACGCTGGTGGCTGTGCCGGTGATCGTCTTCTTCCTCGTGGTGCAGGGCCGGCTCACCTCCGGCCTCGTCGCAGGGGCGGTCAAGGGATGAGCACCCAGGCAGTGAGCGTCGGCACCCTGCGGGTGGGGGTGGACATCGGCGGCACCAAGACGGATGCGGTGGCGATCACCCCCGACGGCCGCGTTGCCGAGCAGCTCCGCCTGCCCACCGGGTTCGGGTCGTCCGCAGTGGTGGAGACCGCGGTCGCGGCGGTCACCGAACTGGCCACCCTCGCGGGGCTGGACACCGCAGCGTTCCACTCGATCGGCATCGGCATCCCTGGGGCGGTGGACAACGGCACCGGCCGGGTCTCGCACGCCGTCAACCTCGGCTTCGATGGTCTCGACCTGGGGGTGGAGCTCTCGGCGCGACTCGGGCGCGAGGTGCGCATCGAGAACGACGTGAATGCCGCCGCGCTCGGTGCGTTCCACCTGCTCGAGAAGAGCCCAGACCACTCGATGGCGTACCTGAACCTCGGAACCGGCCTGGCCGCTGGGCTGGTACTCGGCGGAAAACTGTGGCGCGGTTCCCGTGGCACCGCGGGAGAGATCGGGCACATCCCGGTTGACCCGAGTGGTCCGCTGTGCCCGTGCGGGCAGCGGGGCTGCCTTGAGACAGTGGCTTCCGGTTCGGCCGTCGCACGCCAGTGGCCGAGCACGGACCCGAAGCCGGTGCGCGCGTTGTTCGCGGCGGCGGCATCCGGTGATCCGCTCGCCCTCGAGGTGAAGAACCGGCTGGTCGAAAATGTTGCGGCCGCCGTGCGCATTCTCGTACTCACGGTCGATGTCGACAGCGTGGTGATCGGTGGCGGCATCAGCTCGCTCGGCGACACCCTGCTCGCCGAAGTGCGCGGCGTGCTCGAATCCTGGGCAACTGCGTCGCCGTTCCTCGCCTCGCTCGACCTGGCCGATCGGGTCCAGATCGTGCCAGCGGACTTCCCCGCCGCCGCCGTTGGTGCTGCCCTGGTCGGAGCCGCCTGATGGCCGAGGTCGTGATTGTCGGGTCAGCGGATGAGGCGGGCGAGATCGCTGCGGACACGATCCAGTCGCTCGTCGCCGCGAAACCGGACGCGGTGCTTGGGCTTGCCACCGGATCCACCCCGCTCACGACCTGGCACGCGCTCGCCGCGCGCAACCTCGACCTCTCCCGGGTGCGCGGATTCGCGCTCGACGAGTACGTCGGACTGCCCGCCGGGCACCCCGAGAGCTACCGCTCGGTGATCACCCGCGAGGTCGTCGAGCCGCTCCGGCTCACCCCGTCGCTCGTGCGGGTTCCCGCCGACAACGGACCGATCGAAACCGCAGGGGCCGACTACGAGCGAGCGATCATCGACGCGGGAGGCGTGGACCTGCAGATTCTCGGCATCGGCCGCACCGGCCACATCGGCTTCAACGAGCCCGGCTCGTCGTTCGCCTCGCTCACGCGGGTGAAGACCCTCACCGAGCAGACCCGCCGCGACAATGCGCGCTTCTTCGACTCGATCGACGACGTGCCCATGCACTGCATCACGCAGGGCCTCGGCACCATCATGCGCGCCCGGCACCTGGTGCTCCTCGCTTTCGGTGACGCCAAAGCGGATGCCGTGGCCGGCGCTGTCGAGGGACCGGTCACCTCGAGCCTGCCCGGCTCCGCCATCCAGCTGCACCAGCGGGTGACAGTGATCCTCGACGAGGCCGCGGCCGCCAAGCTCAGGTTCGCGGACTACTACCGCTACGCGTGGGCCAACCGGTTGGACTGGGAGCGCTTCTAGGCGTGCCCCCATCCCGGCCCACCCATCCGCCTGCCGTTCTCTCTCCCGCGCGTATGGTGTGACCCCGCGCGGACGGCGCGCCGCCCGCGCGTGGTCGTGGCGTACGCAAAGGGGTCCCGGTGTCGAGCTCTAGGCGATCCGCGCCCCGGCTGCCCACACCTCGGTGACGTTCCAACCGTGGTCGAGCAGCACAGCGTCGGCGAAGAAACCCGGGGCGAGCAGGCCGAGCTCGTGGTCCAACCCGAGGGCGCGGGCGGGAGTGCTGGTGAGGGCCGTGATCGCGACCTGTGGCGTGACCTTCGCGCGCTCGATCGCGCAGCGCAGGGCGGCATCCTGCGTGAGAGTGGAG
>JBDUEC010000226.1:0-3873 GCA_040002655.1 Rhodoglobus sp.
GTTGGCCAGCATCGCGGGCCGGCGGCTCGGTTTGGGAGTCAAGTCCCCCCTCGCGCACCGCGCCGTGCAAGTTCGCGCGCACGCCAAGCGCTGGCGCGCACGGCACACGGTATGCATTGGGTACTACCGTGCGCGCGAACTGGGTGTTGTCCCGGCTCAGCGCCAGGAACATACTGGGCGCCATGAAGAGACTGGGACTCATCGCCGCCACCGCCGTGCTCGCGCTCAGCCTTGCCGGCTGCGCGCCAACGCCCGTCGGCACACCGATCACCATGAGTTCGGAGGATCTCCAGGGCAAGACCGTGGAGCTGCCGCTGAACTCGCTGCTGAACATCACGACCGGGGACCTCGCCGTCGACAGCTACACGGCCGAGATCGCCGACCCATCCATTGCAGAGTTCGTGCAGGGCAGAACGGACGGCAGCGCCACGTTCAATCCGGGAATCAAGCCGCTGAAGGCGGGGACGACCGAGGTGACGCTCACGAACGAGCAGGGCGGCATCCAGGCGGTCACGTTCACCGTGAACGTCACCGGCTAACGCGCCCCGTCGCAGACGGAGGGGCGCTCGTCAACCACCCTGCGAATTCGCGCCCGCGTGCTACTTTCGGCTAATGACCCGGATTGCGGCGGTCGCACCTGAGCTGCCTGCTTTCGTGTACACCCAGAGCGAGATCACCAGCGAGCTGGCGCCGCTCATTTCCTCGGCTCCGAGCAAGCGTGCGGTGCTCGAGCGGATGCACGCCGCCAGTGGCATCGGAACGCGCCACACCGCGCTGCCGCTCGAGCGCTACCGCGACCTCGGCACTTTCCGGGAGTCGAACAACATCTTCATCGAGGTGGCGACGGACCTGGCCGAGCGCGCCCTCCGGCGGGCGCTCGCCGAAGCCAGCCTTGAGGCCGCCGACGTCGACTTCATCATCTTCACCTCCGTGACCGGCATTTCGGCCCCGTCAGTCGACGCGCTGCTCGTGTCGCGCCTCGGTCTGCGCCCCGATGTGAAGCGGCTGCCGTCGTTCGGGCTGGGGTGCGTGGCGGGTGCGTCCGGTCTCGCGCGGGCGCACGACTACCTGGTGGGGCATCCGAGTGGGGTGGCCGTGCTGATCAGCGTGGAGCTCTGCTCGCTCACCCTGCAGCGCGACGACGAGACCATGGGCAACTTCGTGGCGACCGGCCTGTTCGGCGACGGCGCCGCGGCCGTCGTGCTGGTCGGCGACGACCGACCGCAGGCTGGGCCGCGGATCGTGGACACCCGCAGCGCCTTCTACCCGGACTCCACCGGTGTCATCGGCTGGAACGTGGGCGGCTCCGGGTTCGAGATCGTTCTCACGGCCGGGGTGGCCGACGTGATCGCCGAGCACTTCCCGGCGGATGTCGCCGGGTTCCTTGGTGACAACGGACTCACGATCGCCGACGTCGACGAGTGGGTCGCGCATCCCGGCGGCCCGCGGGTTCTTGAGGCCTTCGCGACGGCTGTGGGCCTGCCGCGCGACCGCTTCGACCGCAGCTGGGCTTCCCTCGAACGGGTCGGCAACTTGTCTTCCGCGGCGGTGCTCCACGTGCTCGCCGACATCATGGCCGCCGGCGTGACGCCGGGGGCGAAGGGACTGCTGTTCGCGCTCGGCCCCGGGGTCAGCTCCGAGTTCGTGCTGCTGGAGTGGCCATCGTGAGCCTGAGCGTCATCCTCTACATCTGCCTCATCCTGGTGACCGGCGTGGAGCGCCTGTTCGAGCTGAGGACCTCGAAGAAGCACGCGGCGATCGCCTTCGCGCAGGGTGGAGTCGAGTACGGCCAGCGGCACTTCCCGTGGATGGTGACGCTGCACACCGGCTTCCTGCTGGCCTGTATCGCCGAGGTCGTGTTTCTCGACCGCCCCTTCATCGCCGCGCTCGGCTGGCCGATGCTGGTGATCGCGCTGCTCTGCCAGGCCGCGCGGTACTGGATCATCTGGGCGCTGGGCGACCAGTGGAACACCCGCGTGATCGTGGTGCCGGGGGCGCGACGGGTGACGCGTCGAGGGCCCTACCGGTGGAGCTGGCTGCCGCATCCGAACTACGTCGTGGTCGCAGTCGAGGGCGTCGCACTGCCGCTGGTGCACACCGCGTGGATCACGGCGATCGCGTTCACGGTGCTGAACGCGATCCTGCTGCTCGGCTTCCGCATCCCCACCGAGGACAAGGCGCTGGAGTCGCTCAAGCAGTGACGGCACCGGATGTCGACCTGGTGATCATCGGCGGAGGTCCGGTCGGACTCGCGGCCGGCATCGAGGCGCGACTGGTCGGGCTGACCGTGGCGCTGGTCGAACCGCGGGACGACGCGATCGACAAGGCGTGCGGTGAGGGCCTGATGCCGGGGGCGATTCCGCTGCTCGACCGGCTGGGCGTGCATCCAGAGGGCATGCCACTGCGGGGGGTGAGCTACCGGAACGGACGCACGCAGGCCGACTACCGTTTCAGAGCCGGGCCGGGGCTCGGGGTGCGGCGCACGACGCTGCACGACGCGCTAGCCGCGCGGGCGTCTGAACTCGGGGTCGACCGGGTGACCGGGCGCGTGGAGGCGCTCGAGCAGGATGCCGACGGGGTGACCGTGAACGGCATCCGCGCCCGGTACGCGTTCGGCAGCGACGGCCTGCACTCGACGGTGTGCAGGTTGGTCGGCCTGGACCGCCGGGTGCCTCAACGGCGACGCCGCTTCGGCCTTCGCCAGCACTTCTTCGTGCAGCCGTGGAGCGACCTGATCGAGGTGCACTGGAGCGCGCACGCCGAGGCCTACGTGACGCCGGTGAGCGAGAACATCGTGGGAATCGCCCTTCTGGGCGCGCCGAAGATCGACTTCGACGAGACGCTGGCCGCGATTCCCGAACTCGCGGAGCACCTGCGTGGCGCAGCCGTGGCCAGCTCGCTGCGTGGCGCCGGTCCGTTCCGGCAGCGGGCCGCGGCCCCGGTGGCCGGGCGCGTGCTGCTGGTCGGCGATGCGTCCGGATACGTGGATGCCATCACCGGCGAGGGGCTGCGGCTCGGCTTCGACCAGGCGCGGGTTGCCGTCGACTGCGTGCTCGCGGACCGGCCGGCGGAGTACGCCGGGGCGTGGAAGCGCTCGACCCGCGACTTTCGGGTGCTGACCTCCGGGTTGGTGGCTGCGGCATCCGGACCGTTCCGTGGCGGCATCGTTCCGACCGCCCGAGCGCTGCCCTGGCTGTACGGCTCCATCGTGGAGCGGCTCGCGCGCTAAACCGCGGTGGCAGCGGCGATCATGTGGGTGAGCGCGTCGCGGGTCTGCTCGAGTTCGGTCAGCGACATGCCGAGCTTGGCCACGATCTGGCCGGGCACCTTCTCGGCCTCTCGGCGAAGTGCGGTTCCGGATGCCGTGAGCGCGACATCCAGCGCCCGCTCGTCGCGCGGGCTGCGGCTACGGCTCACGAGTCCTGCACTCTCGAGGCGCTTGAGCAGGGGGGAGAGGGTGGCCGGCTCGAGCAGCAGGGCATCGGACAACTCCCGCACCGACCGCGGGCTGTGCTCCCAGAGCGCGAGCATCACCAGGTACTGCGGATGGGTGAGCCCGAGCGGCTCGAGCACGGGCCGGTAGACGGCGATCACACTGCGGGATGCCACGGCCAGCGCGAAGCAGACCTGCCGGTCGAGGGCCAGGGGATCGACGGTCTCCATACGGCGAGTATACTAATAGTTAGTACACTAACTAACGGAAGAAGATCATGACAGGCCGCCAGCCCTGGTGGGACAAGCTCAACCGCAAACTCTTCCCCTACCTGGGGCCGCCACCGCTCGGGCCGTACAACGAGGAGCCGCTGCCGCCGACCGGGCCGAAGCCGTGCCCGCTCTGCGGGCAGCCGATGGACCTGCACGAGTTCGAGCGCA
>JBDUEC010000227.1:0-3859 GCA_040002655.1 Rhodoglobus sp.
GTTCGCTCGACGACCGGGATGCCCAGCGCGCCATCCGCCTGGCCGACGCCGAGCCAGTGGCCCTCTGGCACGGCGACCACGACCTGCAGGGTGTGGACGCGATCGTGCTGCCCGGCGGCTTCAGCTACGGCGACTACCTGCGCTGCGGCGCGATCGCGGCGCGAAGCCCGATCATGGCCGAGGTGATCGACGCCGCGAACAAGGGTGTGCCGGTGCTCGGCATCTGCAACGGCTTCCAGATCCTGGTCGAGGCGCACCTGCTGCCCGGCGGCCTCATCCGCAACGACCACGGCGACTTCATCTGCCGCGACCAGCGCCTGCGGGTCGAAAGCACGTCCACCGCGTGGACCAACGGATTCCAGCCCGCGCAGGAGATCACGATCCCGCTGAAGAACGGCGAGGGCGGCTTCATCGCCGACCAGGACACCCTGAGCCGTCTCGAGGACAACGGGCAGGTGGTGTTCCGCTACCTCGACATCAACCCGAACGGCTCCGCGAACGACATCGCCGGCATCGCGAACGAGCTCGGCAACGTGGTCGGACTGATGCCGCATCCTGAGCACGCGTCCGAAGAAGGCTTCGGCCCCGACACCCGCGCCGCGATGCGCTCGGGCACCGACGGCCTCACCTTCTTCACCAGCGCGATTCACGCCCTCGCCAACGCCTGAAGACTGACGTAACCTCTCTCCTACCGGGCCTTCACGGCCCGGCTATCAAAGGAGATAGAACGTGTTCAGAGGCCCGTACCCCGACGTCGTGATTCCGGCGGTCAGCATCTACGACTACCTGTTCGGCGACATAACGGATGCCGACCTCGACCGCATCGCGGTGGTGGACGGCACCTCGGGCGCAGAGACCACCTACCGTGAGTTGCTCGGGCAGATTCACGGGGTGGCGGGTGCGCTCGCTGCGCGCGGACTGGGCCTCGGCGGGGTTGTGGCCCTGCTGTGTCCGAATGTGCCCGCGTTCACGAGCGTCTTCCACGGCATCCTGCGCGCCGGTGGCATCGTCACCACCATCAACTCGCTGTACACGTCGGAGGAGATCTTCGGGCAGTTGTCCGATTCGAAGGCCGAGTGGCTGGTCACCGTCTCGCCATTGCTCGATGGGGCCAAGGCGGCGGCCGGGAAGGCCGGGATCGCCGACGACCACATTGTCGTGCTCGACGGCGCGGAGGGGCATCCGTCGCTGAAGGACCTGCTCACCCAGGGTGCGACCGCACCAGACGTGAGCTTCGACCCGGCTTCCACAATTGCCGTACTGCCTTATTCCTCCGGCACCACCGGCAAGGCGAAGGGCGTGATGCTCAGCCACACCAACCTCGTGGCGAACGTGGAGCAGAGCAGGGCGCTGATCAATGTGGTGGCGGATGATCGGGTGCTCGCGCTGCTCCCCTTCTTCCACATCTACGGCATGACCGTGCTGCTCAACCTCGCGTTCAAGGAGCGCGCACGCCTGGTCACGATGCCGCGATTCGATCTCACCGAGTTTCTGCGGATCATCCAGGACCACGGCTGCACCTACGTGTTCATCGCGCCGCCCGTGGCCGTGGCGCTCGCCAAGCATCCGCTCGTCGACCAGTACAACCTGTCGAGCGTGCACACCGTGCTCAGCGGTGCCGCCCCTCTCGACGGTGCGCTCGGCGATGCGGTCGCGGCACGACTCGGCGTGCGGATGCTGCAGGGCTACGGCATGAGCGAGCTGAGCCCGGTGTCACACCTGGTTCCGCAGGATCGCACCGACATCCCGACCGCATCCGTCGGCGTGACCCTCCCGAACATGGAGTGCAAACTGATCGACCCGGCAACCGGCGATGAGATCGAGGTGCCATCGAGCGGCGTTAGCGAGCCGGGCGAGATTCTGGTGAGGGGCCCGAACGTGATGCTCGGCTACCTCGGCAACGAGGAGGCGACCGCCGCCACGATCGACGCCGACGGCTTCCTGCACACCGGCGACATCGGGGTGGTCTCTGCCGAGGGGTTCGTGACGATCGTCGACCGGCTCAAGGAGCTCATCAAGTACCACGGCTACCAGATCGCCCCGGCCGAACTCGAGGCGCTGCTGCTCACGCATCCGGCCATCGCCGATGCCGCCGTTATCGGGGTGCAGGATGCCGACGGCGAAGAGATCCCGAAGGCGTTCGTGGTCATCCAGCCGGGTTCCAACATCGACGAGGGCCAGGTGATGGAGTTCGTGACCGAGCACGTCGCCCCGCACAAGAAGGTGCGGCGGGTCGAGTTCATCGATGCCATCCCGAAGTCGAGCTCCGGCAAGATCCTGCGCAAGGACCTGCGCGCGCGGGAGGGCTTGTAGGGCTTCACCGCACCCTCGTGAACTTCGCGACTTGTCGCAAACCGGGGTTCCGAGCGTGACCGACCCCGGTTCGCGGCAACTGGATGTCGCCGCGCATGTCACTCACGATCGACATGCCCCAAACCGGGGTTCCTCCCCTCCCCAAACCCGGTTTGCGGCCAGTCGACGCCGGTTCGGGGATGACCGGCCGACGCGATCGCGGGCAACCGGGATTATCGAGGGATGTCGGCGCGCATCCCCCTTCCCCCCGAGTTCGCGAGAGTTCCCTTCACGGTCGCCGCCGGCCTCCGGGCCGGGATCACGGAGGATCGCATGCGCGGTCCGGACCTGAACCGTCCCTTCCACGGAGTGCGCGCGGCCAATTGCGACGAGTCGTTGCTCGCGCTCTGCGCCGCCTACGCGCCGTTGCTCCGACCGGACCAGTTTTTCAGTCACGTCACGGCGGCCCGGCTCTGGCGACTCCCGTTGCCCCGCAGGTTCGACCCGACCGAGAGCCTCCATGTCTCAACGCTGGCGCCACATCGTGCGCCACGGAGCACAGGAATCGTGGGCCACCAGGCCGCGGCCGCGACGGCGATCGACGTGCGGCACGGCTTGCCCGTCAGCGGCCCGGTGGCGACCTGGCTCGCCCTGTGCAGTGTCCTTGGCTTCGACGACTTGGTCGCGGTTGGAGACGCGTTGATCCTGGACCCTGTGGTGGCCGAGGTCGGGAGACCCCACGCCACGCTGGACGAGTTGGCAGCGGCCACCGCACAGTTCTCCGGTCGGGGTGCGCGAGTAGCGGCATCCGCTGTTCCGCGGCTGCGACTTGGGGCGGAGTCACGCCCGGAGACGATCCTGCGACTGCTGCTCGAGCGTGCCGGACTGCCCGAGCCCATGGTCAATATCGACGTCTGTGATTCGATGGGCCGGTTTCTAGGACGAGCAGACCTGTCCTACCCGCAGTGGCACACCATCGTCGAGTACGACGGCGACGAGCACCGCACTGACGACGCACAGTACGAAAAGGACATGACGCGCATTGAGGATTTCGTGCTCGCCGGACAACGAGTGGTGCGCGTGCGCAAGCGCGGATTGTTCGTCGCACCGGATGCGACGGTCGCGCGAGTGCGCGGCGCCCTCTCGGCCGCCGGGTGGTCGCCCCACCCCCGGTAGGATTGGGGAGTACGGCCCCCCAGCACAAGGAGTCCTGCCCGCGTGAGCGCAGCCGCAAACACCCCGACGGTCTCGGCCGCAGACACTGTCTCGAACGCCGCCGCCACCCCCGAGAAGGAACAGCCGTACGCCGCGCTCGGGCTGAAACCCGACGAGTACGAGCGCATCAAGACGATCCTCGGCCGCCGCCCCACCAGCGGCGAGCTCGCGATGTACTCCGTGATGTGGAGCGAGCACTGCTCCTACAAGAGCTCGAAGACCTACCTGCGCCAGTTCGGCTCGAAGGTCAGCGAGAAGATGAAGAAGAACCTCATGGTGGGCATGGGTGAGAACGCGGGCGTCGTGGATGTCGGCGAAGGCTGGGCCGTCACCTTCAAGATCGAGAGCCACA
>JBDUEC010000228.1:0-3859 GCA_040002655.1 Rhodoglobus sp.
AGAACGAGGAAATGGATGGCAAGCTGCAGACCGCGCTCGCCTCCGGTGACGCTCCAGACATCTTCATGGCCCGCGGTGGTGGCAAACTCGCCGACGTCGTGACCGCCGGACAGGTCATGGACCTCACCGACAAGCTCACCGACGGCACGAAGTCCGCGCTCGGCGGCGTTCTCGATGCATTCAAGATCGACGGCAAGGTCTACGGCGTTCCCACCGCAGTGCTGCCCGAGGGAATCTGGTACAGCACCGATCTCTTCTCGCAGGCCGGTATCACCGACACCCCCACCACGATCGACGAGCTCACGGCGACCAACGACAAGCTCAAGGCGGCAGGCATCGCGCCGATCGCCCTTGGGGCCAAGGACGCCTGGCCCGCCGCGCACTGGTACTACAACTTCGCACTGCGCGCCTGCTCGCAGGACGTGGTCAACACGGCCGCGGCGAACCGCTCGTTCGATGACCCGTGCTGGGAGAAGGCCGGCGATGAGCTGAACGACTTCATCAAGAGCTCCCCGTTCAACGATGGATTCCTGACCACCTCCGCACAGCAGGGCGCCGGCTCCTCGGCGGGTCTGCTGGCCAACCACCAGGCGGCCATGGAACTCATGGGCGCATGGGATCCCGGAGTGATCGCGTCGCTGACGCCGGACACCAAGCCGCTGCCCGACCTCGGCTGGTTCCCGTTCCCGAACATCCCCGGTGGTGACGGTGGCGACGACGCCATGATGGGTGGAGTCGACGGCTTCTCCTGCTTCGTGGATGCCCCGCCGGCGTGCGCCGACTTCCTCAACTTCATCTCAGAGAAGAAGAACCAGGAAGCGTACGCGACCGCGTTCCAGACCCTGCCCGCCAGCCAGGAAGCCCAGGACGTCGTCACCGACCCGTCGCTGAAGCTCCTGCTCGACGCGTACAACAAGGCGCCGTACGTCACGGTGTGGCTCGACACCCTGTTCGGCCAGAACATCGGTAACGCGCTCAACGTGGCTGTCGTCAACCTGATGGCTGGCCAGGGTAGTGCGAAAGACATCGTCACGGCAGTGAACGACGCCGCGAAGAAGTCGTAGAAGAGGTTCATTGCAATGACATCCATCAGCGAGAGCCTGCGCACAACGCAGGATCCGCGCATGGATCTCACGGCGAGCGGGGACGGCGCAGTCGCGTCGTCCCCGCCCCGCCGCACGAGGCCGAAGGGCGCCAGCTGGCGCGTTCGCCTGGAGATCGTGGCCCTGGTCGGGCCGGCGCTGATCGTGTTCCTCGGCTTCGTGATCCTGCCGGTCGGTATCGCCGCGTACTACGGGTTCTTCAGCTGGGCCGGCTACGGACCGGCTACCAAGTTCGTCGGCCTGCAGAACTACATCACCATCCTGCAGGATGGCACCTTCCTTGATGCGCTGCGGCACAACGTGATCATCGCGGTGCTCTCACTCGTGATTCAGGCGCCGATCGCGATCGGCCTTGCGCTCCTACTCAACCGCAAGATGCGCGGACAGTCCGTACTGCGCGTGCTCATCTTCGTGCCATACGTGATCTCCGAAGTCGTGGTCGGTCTCGGCTGGAGCCTCATGCTGCAGTCCAGTGGAGCCGTGAACGGCTTCCTGGCGAACATCGGCCTTGCCGGTCTCAAGCAGGACTGGCTCTCCGACCCTTCGGTGGCCATCTGGTCGCTCATGCTGATCATCACCTGGAAGTACATCGGCTTCGCCGTCATCCTCTTCCTCGCTGGTCTGCAGGGGATCCCGGAGGAGCTCTCGGAAGCCGCAGCCATCGACGGTGCCTCCTACTGGCAGGTGCAACGAACCATCGTGCTCCCGCTGCTCGGCCCGACCATCCGCATCTGGGCCTTCCTGTCGATCATCGGGTCGTTCCAGTTGTTCGACCTCGTGTACATCATCTGGGGCCAGTACGTCTCGTCGACGGCTGGTACATCCACGATGGCCACCTACATGATCGCGAACGGTCGCAACGCAGGCAGCTACGGCTATGGCAGCGCGGTCGCCGTCGTGATGTTCATCATCTCCCTGGGTGTCGCACTGCTCTATCAGCGCTTCGTCCTCCGCCGGGACACTGAGGGCGCACTAACCGGGAGGGGAGCCTGATGGCTATCTCAATCACGGCGCCAACGGCGGCACCCCCGCGCCGACGCCACCGCTCGGCCGTGACGCCGTTCATCTACTTCATCGCCCTGGTGCTGGTTGGGCTGATGCTGGTGCCAGTCGTCTACATCATCCTCGGCGGCTTCCGCACCAACTCCGAGATCACCGTCAGCCCGGCCGGGTTCCCGACCACGTGGCAGATCGGCAACTACCTGTCGGTGCTCGGCAGTGACGTGTTCTGGCGACAACTGGGCAACTCCGCCATCACCGCGATCGTGACGACGTTCTTCGTTGTCGCTCTCGGACTGATGGCGAGCTTCATTCTCGCTCGGTACAGCTTCCGCGGGCGGGGCCCGATCTACGCGATGTTCGCGGCCGGGCTGATGTTCCCGATCGCGGTGGCGATCACGCCGATCTACATCCTCGTGCGCGCCATCGGTCTGACGAACTCGCTCGCTGGAGTGATCATTCCGCAGATTGCGTTCGCGCTCCCGGTGACCATCATCATCCTTGTGCCGTTCCTGCAGGCGATCCCGAACGAGCTCCAGGAGGCCGCGGCGATCGACGGGTGCAGTCGCATCGGATTCTTCTGGCGCATGGTGATCCCGCTGTCGAAGGCTGGCGTCATCACCGTGGGCATCCTCGCCTTCATCGCAAGCTGGAACAGCTACATCCTGCCGCTGTTCCTGCTCAACGATGATTCCGCGTACACCCTCCCCCTCGGCGTGCAGGCGTTCGCCTCCCGCTACTCCGTGGACACGGCGAAGGTGCTCGCGTTCACATCGCTCTCGATGATCCCCGGGCTCGTATTCTTCAGCCTGTTCGAACGCCGCATCGTCGGCGGACTCACCGGAGCAGTGAAGGGATGACCGTGGATCTCCCGCCGGTTTCGCGGCGGGTTCAGGAGTTGCACGCCCAGATGACCCTCGAGGAGAAGGTCGCGCAGCTGGTCGGCTACTGGGTGGACCAGGGCAACGAGGTCGTGGCGCCGATGGCCGGCGAGCGGGTCGCGTCGACCAAGTATGAGGTCGCGAGCGCCCACGGCCTTGGTCACCTGACCCGGGTCTACGGCACGCGGCCGGTCGATCCCATCGAGCGGGCGGGCTGGCTGTGGGCAGAGCAGCGTCGGCTGCGCGAACGGTCGCGGCTCGGCATCCCGGCGATCGTGCACGAGGAGTGCCTCACCGGGCTTGCGGCCTGGAAGGCCGCAACGTTCCCGACGCCGCTGGCCTGGGGCGCGGCCTTCGATCCGGACCTGGTGCAGGAGATGGGGGGACTGATCGGGGCTTCGATGCGCTCGCTCGGCATCCACCAGGGTCTCGCTCCCGTGCTCGACGTGGTGCGCGACGCGCGCTGGGGTCGGGTCGACGAGTGCATCTCCGAGGATCCGTATGTGGTCGGCACGATCGGCACGGCCTACGTGACGGGCCTGCAGGAGTCCGGAGTGCTCGCCACGCTCAAGCACTTCGTGGGCTACTCCGCGTCGCAGGCTGGCAGAAACCACGCGCCCGTGCACGCGGGCCAGCGCGAGGTGAACGACGTGCTGCTGCCGCCGTTCGAGATGGCCATCCGCGATGGTGGCGCCCGATCGGTGATGTGCTCATACGCCGAGATCGACGGTGAGCCCGTTGCGGGCACGACCCGGTATCTCACCGACATTCTTCGTGACCGATGGGGTTTCGACGGCGTCGTGCTCGCGGACTACTTCGCCGTGGAGTTCCTGCACAGCATGCACGACGTGGCCGCCGACCCCGGCGCCGCCGCCG
>JBDUEC010000229.1:0-3832 GCA_040002655.1 Rhodoglobus sp.
GCGTTCTTGCGGCGCTGGGTCTCCTTGTGCGCCCTGGCCGAGATGCGGGACTTCATCTCAGAGACAACCTTGTCGAGCACCAGCGAGGTCTGCGCCTTGTCATCGCGCTTCGGCGACGAGAACTTCTCCCCCATCGTCTTGGCGATCACGTTCGCGACGATTGCGCGAACCGCCGGGGTGCCGAGCACCTCTTTGGTCTGGCCTTCGAACTGCGGCTCGGGCAGTCGCACGGTAAGTACGGCGGTGAGCCCGGCGAGGATGTCGTCTTTCTCGAGCTTGTCCGATCCGGCCTTGAGACGGCGGGCATTGAGCTCCACCTGGGCGCGCAGGAACTTGAGCATCCCCTGTTCGAAGCCGGCCTGGTGGGTTCCGCCCTTCGGGGTCGCGATGATGTTCACGAAGCTCTTGAAGACCGTGTCGTAACCCGTGCCCCAGCGCAGCGCGACATCCACGACAGCTTCGCGGCTCAGCTCGGTCGGCGTCATGTGTCCGTTGTCCTGCAGCACGGGCACGGTCTCGGTGAAGGTGCCGGAGCCCTGCAGGCGCCAGGTGTCTGTGAGTGCGGCATCCGTCGACAGGTGGTCGACGAACTCGGAGATGCCGCCTGCGAACTGGAACGTTTCGCTCGCGGGCTCTTCTGGACGTTCGTCGCGAATGTCGAGGCGCAGGTCGGGCACGAGGAACGCGGTCTGGCGCAGCCGGTCGAACAGTTCCTCGGTCTGGAACGTCGCGCCCTTCGTGAAGATCTGGCGGTCGGCCCAGTAGCGGATGCGCGTGCCCGTCACGTTCTTGCCGACCTTGCCGACCACACGCAGTTCGCTGTTCGAGACGAACGGAGTGAATGGTGCATCGGGCGTGGGTACGCCGCCGCGGTCGTCGAAGATGCCGGGCTCGCCGCGACGGAAGGACATCGCCCAGATCTTGCCGTCGCGATCCACTTCGACATCGAGACGCTCGGAGAGCGCGTTGACGACGGATGCCCCGACCCCGTGCAGCCCGCCCGATGCGGCGTACGACCCCGAGCCGAACTTGCCGCCGGCGTGCAGCTTGGTGAAGACCACCTCGACGCCGCTGAGTCCCGTCTTGGGCTCGATGTCGACGGGAATGCCGCGCGCCGTGTCGCGCACCTCGACGCTCTCGTCCCTGTGCAGGATCACGCCGATCTCGGTGCCGTGCCCACCGAGCGCCTCATCAACCGAGTTGTCGATGATCTCCCAGAGGCAGTGCATGAGGCCGCGGGAATCGGTGGAGCCGATGTACATTCCGGGGCGCTTGCGCACCGCTTCGAGCCCCTCAAGAACGGAGAGATGCCTCGCCGAGTAGTCGGAACTCGTCACTGCGTCTCCTCGGGTTCGACGGCGGGTTCGATGGCCGTGCTGCTCTTAACCCTACGATCCACCGGGCCACAGACAGCGCCGCCACGCTCGCCTGAGGCCGACTCCGGCCCTCACGGGCATCTCCCGTTGCGCGCACAGCGAAATACCCCTCAAATGTCGCGTGGTTGTAACACTCGCGTGTTTGGATAGAGCTACGAATCAGTGACACCCAGCCCGAAGGAGCCGCACATGTCTCAGATCACCACCGAGAACACCGCCGTCGACGAGCTGGACTACGCCCTCACCGCCCTTGACCGCTGCGACCAGTGCGGCGCCCAGGCGTACATCCGGGCAACCATGCAGAACGGGGACCTGCTCTTCTGCGCGCACCACGGTGCGAAGTACAAGGAGAAGCTGTCAGCCACTGCGCTGAACTGGCACGACGAGAGCTTCCGCCTCCTCGAGGACCGCAGCAACTAACCTTCGATCTCCACCGAGAGCCGCGCCGCAATCAGATTGCGCGCGGCTTTCGCTATGTCGTCCACTCGTCGCGCACGATCGTTCGCTGCGCTGTAATCCGGCGCCACCAGGCCAAGCAGGTGGTCGGCGAACGCAGGGTTCTTGGCCAGCACGGGCCCGGTGAGGTGGGTGCCGAAGGCGTTGCCGCTCGTCGCTCCTTCCGACCGGCCGTCGTTGCCGCGTCCGAAGACCACGGTGCCGAGCGCAGGGGCGTCGGCGGGGAGCAGGTAGTTGCGCGCGTGGTTCTCGTAGCCGATCAAGCGACCGAAGCGGGTCGTGACGACCAGGTCGTCGCTCACCCGGGCATCCGCTGGCACGGCGCGACCTGGTAGCAGTGAGAGCCCCTCGATCCAGTCGGCGTCGCCGAGCTGCACGCGCTCACTGAGTAGCTCCAGCCCGGTGCCGACCGCGAGCAGCGCAGTGCCATCGGCGAGCCACCCACGCAGGTCGTCGCGCATCCCATGCAGAGCGGATGCCACCTCCCGAAGCGTCGCGTCAACCCCAGAGCCAACCACCACGAGGTGCGGCCGCGCGTGAGCGGCGGTCACGACCTCCGCCTCCAGACCGGACCACCGTGCGCGCTGGGCGAGCACCCGCGCATTCTCGGCGTCGCCGTTGACGTTGAGCAGCTCGGGCAACACCGACAGGATCGTGATCACTTGGCCAGCCCCAGGTGGCTGCGGGTTCGACGCATCGAGTCCGCTGAGAACACAACCGTCTTGTCACCCACGGCGGGTGCGGGCAGCGCGAGGAAGTCGTCGAGTGCGCGGCCCAGCTCGTGCTCGATGCGGTCGATCACCACATCCTGGTACTCGAGTTGCAGCGCGATCTCGTCAGCCTTGGATCCGCTGACGATGGCGACTCTGCGGAGGCCGGAGATGTCGACCGGCCAGAAATAGGAAGGGTCTCGAACGTCGGAACCGATGGCCACGAGAATCTGGTCGAGTCCGCTGGGCAGCTCGTCGACGTTGAGTTGGAAACTCGCCGGGTTCTGCACCAGCACGAATTCCACTCGCTGGCCACGCACTTCCACGACCTCGCCCCGACCGAACACCGGCGGCATCGCACTGATCGCCGCGGCCGCGGTGGCACCGTCGAAGCTCTCGCCGAGGATCGCGGCGGCAGTCGAGAGCGCCGAGGCGGCATCCACGGCGTAGTGCACGCCACGCGACGGCAGGGTAACGGTGAGCGGGGTGCCATCGACGGCGATGATCGCGGTGGCACCTTTGACGGACGTGACGATCGTGCCGTGCTGGATGCGGGCGGACGCCGTGCGGGCGTATCCGAGTCCGCGCGGGTTGGCTGCCAGCACTGACGCGGAGACCCCGAAGCGGTCCACGGCGGCGTCAGACACTGCGCCGACGAACTCCTCGAGCATCGCGTCATCCGCGTTGCTGATCACGCGTTCCGTTGCCCGGGAAGCGATCTTGGCGAGCATCGCCAGCACCTTCTCCGAATTCTCGAAGCGGTCGATCTGGTCGGTCATCACGTTCGTGAGCACCACCATCGCGGGCGTGAGGGTCGACGCGATCAGGGCGGCGTGGCCCTCATCCATCTCCAGTACGGCGATGTCAGCATCGATCTTTCCGCCAAGCGAGGCGCGCTCCAGCAGCGCGCTCGTGAGGCCCTGACTGATGTTGGCGGTCGAGGGGTTGGTGAAGACCCGGCGGCCGTGCGCCTCAAGGGCCGCCACCAGCATCTTGGTGGTGGTCGACTTGCCGCTCGATCCGGTGACAATCACCAGACCGTCTCGAAACCCGTTCAGGGTCTGCGAGAGAAAGCCCGGCGCGATCCGATTGACCACGAGCCCGGGCACGGCGGAGCCACCGCCGCGCTTGCGAAGCCTGGCGGCAACTCGTACGAGTCGGCCGACCAGGATCGCCGGCGCGTAAACGGCCAGTGTCGGTCTACTCGAGGTAGTCGCGCAGCGACTGGGACCGTGACGGGTGACGCAGCTTGGCCATCGTCTTCGACTCGATCTGACGGATGCGCTCGCG
>JBDUEC010000230.1:0-3771 GCA_040002655.1 Rhodoglobus sp.
CGGATCTCGTCGATGAACTCGGCGTGCCGGGGGCGATCGAGCACGGCGACGACCATCTCGCCGACCGGCTTGCCCTTGGCTTTGGCGAGGGCACGGATGTTCTCCCCGATCGGCTGCCGGATGTCGACGACACCGAAACCCTCCTCGCCGGTGACGATCTTGTCCATGTAGAACACCGTGGATGCGTCGAGCATCGAGCCACGGTCGGCCACCGCGATCATCGACAGGGCATTCTGCCGCCCCGCCGCGGTGAGGGAGGTGCCGTCGATCGGGTCGACGGCGATGTCGCAGGCGGGACCGTGTCCGTTGCCCACGTGCTCACCGTTGAAGAGCATGGGCGCGTTATCCTTCTCGCCCTCGCCGATCACCACCACGCCATCGAAGTTGACCGTTCCGAGGAACTTGCGCATCGCGTCGACGGCCGCGCCATCCGCTCCGAGCTTGTCGCCCTTGCCGATGAACGGCACCGCGCGAATCGCTGCGGCCTCGGTGGCTCGCACGAGTTCGAGCGCGAGGTTGCGGTCGGGCTGGAGGAAGAGTGATCCGGTTTCGGTGCTCACCAAGGTTGTTACCGTGCTTTCGTCGAAGGCAGGACTACGCAGAGTGGTGGCAGCGCGGCTCCAG
Source organism: Rhodoglobus sp. (assembly GCA_040002655.1). Classification (GTDB taxonomy): domain Bacteria; phylum Actinomycetota; class Actinomycetes; order Actinomycetales; family Microbacteriaceae; genus Rhodoglobus. The sequence continues at coordinate 625 of JBDUEC010000230.1, forward strand.
CTTAGGGCGACGGGAACGCGCGCGCTCGCGTGTCAATAGAATCGGGAGTGCCGTCGTCACGGCACAACCACCCCAGAGGAGATCCGTCATGCCCGTCGCAACCCCCGAGCAGTACGCAGAGATGCTCGACAAGGCGAAGACCCGCGGCTTCGCGTACCCGGCCATCAACGTCTCGTCCTCCGCCACCATCAACTCGGTGCTGCAGGGACTCAGCGAGGCCGGCTCCGACGGCATCATCCAGGTGACGACCGGCGGCGCCGACTACTTCGCCGGCCAGACCGTGAAGGCACGGGCATCCGGGGCCCTCGCGTTTGCCGCGTTCGTGACCGAGGTGGCGAAGAGCTACCCGATCACCGTCGCGCTGCACACCGACCACTGCCCGAAGGATGCGCTCGACGGCTTCGTGCTGCCCCTGATCGCCGCCTCAGAGGCCCAGGTGAAGGCCGGCGGTAACCCGATCTTCCAGTCGCACATGTGGGACGGCTCGGCGGTTCCGCTCGCGGAGAACCTCGAGATGGCGAAGACCCTGCTGCCGCGCATGAAGGCGATCAACGCGATCCTCGAGGTGGAGATCGGCGTCGTCGGCGGCGAAGAGGATGGCGTGAGCCACGAGATCAACGAGCACCTGTACACGACGCTCGACGACGCAATCGCAACGGTGGACGCCCTCGGGCTCGGCGAACAGGGCCGCTACATGGCCGCCCTCACCTTCGGCAACGTGCACGGCGTCTACAAGCCGGGCAACGTCAAGCTCAAGCCGGAGCTGCTCGGCGAGATCCAGGCCGGGCTCGCCAAGAAGTACGGCACCGGCCCGAAGCCGCTCGACCTGGTCTTCCACGGCGGATCGGGCTCAAGCGACGAGGAGATCGCGATCGCCGTCTCGCACGGTGTCGTGAAGATGAACATCGACACGGACACCCAGTACGCCTTCAGCCGGTCGATCGCCGACACCGTGCTGCGTAACTACGACGGATTCCTCAAAGTGGATGGCGAGGTCGGCAACAAGAAGGTCTACGACCCGCGCTCCTGGGGCAAGATCGCCGAGACCGCGATGGCGGCGCGCGTCGTTGAGGCCACGAAGCAGCTGGGCTCCGCTGGGCACTCGGGCAACTGAGACCGCCTAGTTCGGTGGTAGCTGGAAGCGCAGCCGAAGCCTGCTGCCCTCCTCCCAGGACAGGTTCTCGACCGTGGTCTGCAGGGTGAGGTAATACGGCGCGAGCAGGGTGAGCCTGCGCCCCTCCGGTAGGTCCATATCGATGCTCAGCGCCACAGCGGTCGACCCGTCGTGCTGCGCGCGCAGTTCGATCAGCGTGGAGTCCCGCTCCACCACCGGGCTCTCGCCCACGACGCCGAGCAAACCGCGCAGCGCCGAGCGCTGCGCCTCGTTCATGTCGTCGGCGAGATGGCTGGGGTCTGCCACGACCAACCCGGCCTCCGCCGCGAACTGCTCGAGCCAGCTCTGGTCGGCAGCGGCGACCAGGTCTGAGCGCAGGCGCCGGGCGAGGTAGGCCGCCAGCCCGCGGTCCGCTTCGGTGACCACCCCGGCGCGGGCCACCTGCTCCAGGAACGGGGCGACGCGGGCGCTGGCCCGGGCGAGGGTGTCGGGGTCGGCTGCTGCGGTCGTGTCATCCGCTGTCTGCTCCGGTCGTTCCATGGCGAGCCGCATGCTGTGCACCGCCGAGTGCACGAAGACCATGGATGCGATCGTGGCCACGATCATCGGGCCGGTTCCGATCAGGATGGTGCCGAGCGGTCGCCAGAACTGTTCGGTCGGCACGAAGGCGAACGCTGCCGATGCTGCAACCAGCCCGAGCATCGGCGCAGCGTAGGCGCCAAGCTGGCGAACCGAGGAGTAGGGCGCGAGACTCGCGAAGGTGAGCGCGGCCGCGATCGGCGCCCACCACTGCTCGACGTCGAGTCGACCCCCGGCCGTGCCCAGGGCGGAGAGGATGACCGCGAGCCCGACAATGCCGAGCACCAGCGCAGCGCGGCGCGGCCCGAATCGCGGGCGGGTCGGTCCGGTGGCCGTGGAGGTGATTAACCCGCAGGACAGCACGAGGATCGCCGCCACCACCTGCAGCACGGGGATCGACCACTCCGACCAATGCGCGACAATCGAGGCGGCCGCCTGCGCTGCGGCCACCACGGAGAGCACGATCGGCAGGCGCGGCCCAGTGAACCAGCTCAGCGGGTCGATCTCCTGGGGGGAACGGGTGTAGTCCTCGCTCACCGAGCTCATGCTGTGCCTTCGGGCTCGGGCACGACGAGTGGCACGGCGATCAGCACGGAGGTACCCTCCCCCGGCGCGGCGAAGATCTTCACCGTGCCACCCACCGACTGCACCCGCGAGGTCACCGACGACCGCAGGCCGAGACGATCCGGCGCGATCCGATCCGGGTCGAATCCGACCCCCGCGTCGATCACCATCGCGGTGGCGGTGTTTTCGGCCGAACCGAGGATGAGCTCCGCTTCACGCGCACCGGAGTGCATCAGCACGTTATCGAGGCAGGCCCGCACAGCTCCGAGCAGGGCGTCTTTGCCGCCGGGCCCGAAATGGACCACCTCATTGGAGTTGCCGGTGACCTCGACCGTCAGGCCGTGCCACTGCATGTCGCGAACCAGGGCCACGAGTTCGTTGCGGAAGGCGCCATCCACCGGATCGGCGAGGGCGGCCAGGCGACCCTGCACGAGCCAGCCGGGGTGCAGGAGGGCGGCCACGTCGTCCCGCATCCGCTTCCTGGTGCGTTCCGGGAGCACGGCGGGCCCCGACATCACGGAAGCAAGGTCGTTGAGCACGGTGTCGTGGATCATCGCCACCGCGCGCTCCTCGCTCGCACGTCGCGCCTGCTGCCGCCTGGTCTCGCGTTGCAGCGCCCGGAAGTCGGGAACCCGGCCCCGTTGAGCGGCGCCGATGACCGCCAGCAACAGCCAGATCGCAACGTAGTTCGCGACCGCGATCGTGGGCCCGAAACCATAGAGCGGAGGAATGCCGAGCGCGACGCACACGGCCGAGGTGGCGGAGGTGCCGAGTGCGTACCCGAGCACCCCCGACAGGGCTGCACGCAGCGGGCGGAAGCCGGACGTGCCGACCGCAACGAGGGCAACCGCGGGCCGGTTGATCAGGAAGATCCCCTGCTCGAGCAGCTC
>JBDUEC010000231.1:0-3765 GCA_040002655.1 Rhodoglobus sp.
CCTCGAGGGCCTCCTTCTTGCCCTGCGCGGTGCCGGCGCCGGCCGACACGATCGCGCCGGCGTGACCCATCGTCTTGCCCTCAGGCGCCGTGAAACCGGCCACGTAGGCGACGACCGGCTTGGTCAGGTTGGCCTTGATGAAGTCGGCCGCGCGCTCCTCGGCGTCGCCGCCGATCTCGCCGATCATGACGATCGCCTTGGTCTCCGGGTCGGCCTCGAAGGCGGCGAGCGCGTCGATGTGGGTGGTGCCGATGATCGGGTCGCCGCCGATGCCGATCGCGGTCGAGAAGCCGAGATCGCGCAGCTCGTACATCATCTGGTAGGTCAGGGTGCCCGACTTCGAGACGAGGCCGATCGGGCCCTTGCCGGTGATCGTGGCGGGGGTGATGCCCACGAGCGACTCGCCGGGCGTGATGATTCCGGGGCAGTTCGGCCCGAGGATGCGGGTCTTGTTGCCCTTCGCCTTGGCGTGCGCCCAGGCCTCGGCGGTGTCCTGCACCGGGATGCCCTCCGTGATCACGACGAGCAGCGGGATCTCGGCGTCGATCGCCTCCATCATCGCGTCCTTGGCGAAGGCCGGAGGCACGAAGATGATCGAGGTGTCAGCACCGGTGGTCGTGATCGCCTCGGCGACCGTCGCGAAGACGGGCAGCTCGATCCCGCCGTCGTGCGACACGGTGGTGCCGGCCTTGCGTGCGTTGACGCCACCGACGACCTGGGTGCCGGCCTTCAGCATGAGGGCGGTGTGCTTAGTGCCCTCGCCGCCGGTGATGCCCTGCACGATGACCTTGTTGTCCTTGTTGAGGAAGATCGACATTCTGTTCTTTTCCTTAGGTTTCGATACGCGCTGGCGCGCTACTCAACCGGCGAATGCCAGCTCGGCGGCCTTGTCGGCGCCCTCGTCCATGGTGTCCGCCAGCGTTACGAGCGGGTTGTTCGCGGCGCGCAAAATCGCGCGGCCCTCGTCGACCTTGTTGCCGTCGAGGCGCACGACGAGCGGCTTGGTCGCGGTCGCGCCGAGAATCTCGAGCGCCTGAACGATGCCGTTCGCCACCGCATCGCACGCGGTGATGCCGCCGAAGACGTTCACGAAGACGCTCTTGACCTGCGGGTCGCCGAGAATCACGTCGAGACCGTTGGCCATGACCTCAGCGGATGCTCCGCCCCCGATGTCGAGGAAGTTCGCCGGCTTGACGCCGCCGTGGCGCTCGCCCGCGTAGGAGACGACATCCAGTGTGGACATCACGAGCCCCGCGCCGTTGCCGATGATGCCGACCTCGCCGTCGAGCTTCACGTAGTTGAGGTTGTTCGCCTTGGCCTTCGCCTCGAGTGGGTCGGTCGCGTCCTTGTCCTCGAGAGCCTCGTGGTTGGGGTGACGGAAGTCGGCGTTCTCGTCCAGGGTGACCTTGCCATCGAGGGCGAGCACCTGGCCATCCTCGGTGAGCACGAGCGGGTTGACCTCGACGAGGGTCGCGTCCTCGCCGGTGTATACCGCGTAGAGCTTCACGATCACGGGCGCGACCTTGGCGGCCACCTCCGCATCGAATCCGCCGGCGAGTGCGATCTCGGTGGCCTTGGCCAGGTCGATGCCGCCGATCGGGTCGACCTCGATCTTGGCGAGGGCTTCGGGCCGCTCGACCGCGAGCTCCTCGATCTCCATGCCGCCCTCGACGCTGCACAGCGACAGGTAGGAGCGGTTGGCCCGGTCCAGCAGCACGGAGAAGTAGTACTCCTTCGCGATGCGGGCACCCTGGGCGACCATCACGCGCTTGACGATGTGGCCCTTGATGTCGAGGCCGAGGATCGCCTGCGCTGCCGTGGCGGCATCCTCGGGGTTGTGCACGACCTTCACGCCGCCGGCCTTGCCGCGGCCGCCGGCCTTGACCTGTGCCTTCACGACAACGGTGCCGCCGATCTTCTCGGCGGCCGCCTTGGCCTCTTCAGGGGTGTCGGCGATGATGCCGGCAAGTACTGGCACTCCGTAGGACTCGAAGAGGTCCCTGGCCTGGTACTCAAAAAGATCCACGCTGCAATTCCAATCCGTGGGTGGGGAGTGAGTGGGCGGTGTCTCGATGCCGAGATAACTTGACGTCGAGAGACTTTAGCCACCGAGAACTCTACTCGCTCGAAAATGGGCAGAGGCTCCGGGCCAGCCTCGATGGGTCTTAAGTTCGCCCAAAGTTTCGCGCTGCGAGAGCATGGGAGTCGTGGTCACTCCCCTGGTCGAGCGGTATGCGCGCGATGGCGTGCTCATACTGGGCGGCGCTCGGGCGATCCTTCTGCAGATCGCCGACCCGGTGGTCGGCGCGGCCGTGGCTGAGCACAGCGCCTTCGCGCGCCGGCCGATGCAGCGTCTGCGCAACACCCTGACCTTCGTCTACGCCGTCACCTTCGGCACCCCGGAACAGGCCGCGACTGTGGCGCGGCTCGTGAATCGCTCGCACGCGGGCATCAGGGGAGCAGCAGATGCCGCCCGCCAGCTCTGGGTCGCCGCGACCCTGTACGAGACGGCGACACTCGTTCACGACGCTGTATTCGGCCCGCTCGAGCCGGCCGCAGCGGACGAGGTCTACCGCGCCTACGCGGCTCTCGGGGAGGCGCTGCAGGTTCCAGCCGGGGCATGGCCACCAGACCGCGCGGCGTTCGCCCGCTACTGGGCAGAGACGTCGGTAGGGCTCGAGGTGACCGAGCACGCGCGCCGCGTTGCCCGGGAGCTGCTGCATCCGGTCGCCGTTCCGTGGTGGGTGCGGCCCGGCATGCCGCTGGTGCGCACCCTCACTGCGGGAATGCTGCCGCCCGACCTGCGCACGGCGTACGACCTGCCCGACCACCCGCGCCGGTACCGCGCGGCTGTGGGGTTCGTGCGCGCCGTCGCCCGCATCACGCCGCGCCGCCTGCGCGAGTGGCCGTCGCGGCACTACCTGTCGCGGCTGGGACAATAGAGCGGATGCCCCAACCAGCCCCCACCGAGCGCGCGATCGTCGACCGCCTGCGCGCGGCCGGCTGCGTGTTCGCCGAGGACGAGGCGCGGTTGCTGATCGCCGAGGACTCCGCCGACCTCGAATCGATGGTCACCCGCCGGGTGGCGGGCGAGCCGCTCGAGTACATCCTCGGCTGGGCGGAGTTCTGCGGCCTGCGCATCGAGGTCGAACCCGGCGTCTTCGTGCCGCGGCAGCGCACCGGCTACCTGGTGAAGCTGGCCGTGAAGCTGGCTGAACCGGGTTCCGTCGTGGTCGACCTCTGCTGCGGCGCCGGCGCCATCGGGGCCGCGCTTGCAGTGGCCGTGCCCGGCGTCGAGCTCTATGCCGCAGATCTTGACCCGGCGGCCGTCGCCTGCGCCCACCGCAACCTCGACCCGATCGGCGGGCAGGTGTTCGAGGGCGACCTCTACGCGCCGCTGCCGGCTGCGCTCCGTGGGCGGGTCGACGTATTGGCCGTGAATGCGCCCTACGTACCCACCGACGAGATAGCGCTGATGCCGCCCGAGGCCCGTGAGCACGAGCACCGCATGGCGCTCGACGGAGGCGCCGACGGGCTGGACTTCCACCGGCGGGTGGCGGCTGAGGCACCGGCGTGGCTCACGCCGGGCGGATCGCTGCTGATCGAGACGAGCACCATGCAGGCTGCGCGCACCGCCGCAATCTTCGAGGCTGCGGGGCTTGCCACCAGGGTGAAGCGGTCGAAGAAGTTCTACTCGACCGTCGTGATCGGGGTGCTGCGCTAACCGCTGGTCGAGGCGGCGGAGCCGGTCTCGAGACCGGCTCC
>JBDUEC010000232.1:0-3731 GCA_040002655.1 Rhodoglobus sp.
CTCTGGGACCCGTACCCCGACCGTGACGCCACGTCGGACTGGGCGAAGGCGATCGACGCCTGCGCTGCCGACCTCAACATCACAATCACGCGTACGGCCTCCAACACCGGTGACACGGTGAAGGATCTCACCACGGCGGCGAGCAACCTGCCCGACGTGGCCCTCGTCGACAACCCCAAGGTCTCGACCCTGGCGGATGCCGGGCTTCTGACCACCACTGACGACAACGGGTTCGACGTCTCGAAGATCGAGAAGAACATCCTGAGCGCGGGAGAGATCGACGGCAAGGTCTACGGGGTTCCCACCGGAGCCAACACCCTCGGCCTGTACTACAACCCGACCGTGCTCGCTGCGGCAGGTGTCGACATCGCATCCGTGACCGACTACGCGTCGCTGACCGCGGCGCTCAAGCAGGTCGTGACAGCAGGCAAGAAGGGAATCACCTTCTCTGCCGTTGGAACCGAGGAGGGCTCCTTCCAGTTCCTCCCGTGGTTCTGGGGCGCCGGTGCCGACCTCACGAAGCTGGATTCGAGCGAATCCGACTCCGCGCTGCAGCTCTGGACCGACTGGGTGACAACGGGCCTCGCTCCCAACTCGGTGATCTCGAACACCCAGGGCACCAGCTGGGACGAGTTCAAGACCGGTGAGTTCGCCTTCGCCGAGAACGGATCGTGGTTCAAGAGCGACGCAGACAAGGCCGGATTCAAGTCGATCCAGATTCCGGGCATCGACGGCGGCGCAGCTCCGGCTCCGACCGGTGGCGAGTTCCTCACCATCCCGGTGCAGAAGGACACGGCCCGTTACGCGACCTCGGCCAAGATCGTCGGATGCCTCAGCAGCGGTGACACCGCGGCGACGGCACTCGGCTACGTCGCGCCCACGGCTGACGGACAGTCCGCGCAGCTCGCTGCCGACCCGTCGCTCGACTTCTGGATCAAGGCAGTCGGCGACGCGAAGCCTCGCACCGCAGACAACCTCGGCGTCTCCTATGGTGTGATCTCAGAGCAGCTCTACACCGCAATCCAGAACGCACTGAGTGGGGCGTCCTCGCCCACTGACGCTCTCGCCGCAGCCCAGAAGGCAGCGGACGAGAAGCTCAAGAAGTAGCCACACCCACACAGCAAGGAAGATCACATGTCAGCGACGCAGAGCGACCTTCGGGTGACTGCGCGCGGCAACGGCAGGGGGGCGGCGTCCATCGTCGCCCCCCTGGACCGCCGCCCCCGCCGAAAACTGCGAGCCCAGCTCACCGCTTGGGCGTTCATCGCACCCGTGGTCGTCTACCTGGCAATCTTCTACGCCTACCCGCTCTACCGAAACCTCGATCTGAGCTTCCGCGACTACACCCTGCGATCGTTCATTGACGGCACCGCGGACTTCGTCTGGTTCGACAACTACATCGAAGTGCTGCGCAGCTCGACCTTCCTGCCGGCGATCCTGAATACGGCAGTTTTCACCGGTGTCTCGATCGTCTTCCAGTTCTCAATCGGGTTGGCACTCGCGGTCTTCTTCTTCAAGAACTTCCCGCTCGGCAGCACGTTGCGAGCCCTGTTCCTGGTGCCGTGGCTGCTTCCGCTGCTGGTGTCAGCATCCATCTGGGCGTGGATGCTGAACAGCGAGTCCGGCGTCGTCAACGCGGTTCTCGAGGCCGTCGGCCTGCACCAGGTCAACTGGCTCACGTCGCCGCAGTGGGCCATGGTCTCCGTGCTCATCGCAAATATCTGGATTGGCATCCCGTTCAACCTGGTGATCCTGTACAGCGGGCTGCAGAACATTCCCGCCGAGGTATACGAAGCGGCGTCGCTCGATGGCGCGAGCTCCTGGCAGACCTTCTGGCGCATCACCTTCCCTCTACTGCGCCCGGTCTCGGCGATCACCATCCTGCTCGGACTGGTCTACACACTGAAGGTGTTCGACATCATCTGGATCATGACCAAGGGCGGGCCCGGCGACTCATCTGCGACCCTGGCAATCTGGTCGTACCGGCTCGGCTTCGGCGGCGGTTCGCCTGAACTCAGCCCGGCCGCGGCGGTGGGCAACCTGCTCATCGTGCTCGCGTTCGTGTTCGGGCTGGTCTACATCCGCGCCCAGCGGAAGGCGGCTCTGTCGTGAGAGAGCGCCGCCGGCTCTGGAAGACCGTCGTGGGCGTCATCCTCACGGCTCTCATGCTCTTTCCGCTGTATTGGATGGTCAACGTTTCGCTGACCAAGCCGACCGACCTGCGCAAGGACCCGCCGAACTTCTTCCCGGTCGATCCCACCTTCGACGGCTACGCGCGGGTGATCGGTGAACAGCTGCCCTTCCTGCTCACCAGTCTCATCGTCGGTCTCGGCACAGTGCTGCTCACGGTCGCGCTCGCCGCGCCCGCCGCGTTCGCCCTCGCGAAGCTGCAGCCCAGGGGCGGCACCGTGCTCAACTTCGTGTTGCTGATCGCGCAGATGATCCCCGGGATCATCATGGCGATGGGCTTCTACCTGATCTTCCACAACTGGGGCATTCTCGACACCGTGCCGGGGCTGATCCTGGCCGATTCGACCCTGGCCGTTCCGTTCGCCGTGCTCATCTTCACGGCCTTCATGATCGGCATTCCGGATGAGCTGATGTCGGCCGCGAAGATCGACGGCGCCGGATCGTGGCGAACGTTCCGATCCATCGTGCTGCCGGTGAGCCGCAACTCGGTGGTGACAGTCTCGCTGTTCGCCTTCCTGTGGGCCTGGTCGGACTTCATCTTCGCGTCCACCCTCAACCGCGGTGGGGCGCTGCAGCCGATCACCATGGGCATCTACCGGTACATCGGCAACAACACGCAGGACTGGAACGCGATCATGGCGACCGCTGTCGTTGCATCCATTCCCGCCACTGTGCTGCTCGTGGTCGCCCAGCGCTATGTCGCGGCGGGCGTCACCGCCGGCGCGGTCAAAGACTGACCCAACTCCCTTCCACCAGAAAGCCACAGCCATGCCCGCAGTCTCCTTCGACGTTCACGAAATCCCGTTCAGCCGTCGCGGATCATGGCTCAACGTCTCGCCGGTGACCGCCCTGCACACGACGTCGCCCGACCTGCACCTGGTCTCGCACCAGACCGGCATGCATGCGGTGCTCGCCCTGGTGCCGCAGCGCGCCGGGCAGCGGGTCGAGACCACCATCGAGGCCGACCCGGCCGTGCTCACCTGGTCGGTCGACCGTGGCTCGATCTCTGCCGTCTTCGAGACGGTCGATACGGTGCGTCTGCGGGGCAACGGGCTCGAGCTGCGTATCGCCGATGCTGCAACTGCGCTCACGCCGTTCACCGGCACCTTCTTCTTCCAGGACCCGATCGACGGTTCGGCGATCTTCACCTCGTACGAGACCGGGCGGCGCTACCGGGTCACGAGCATCAGGGGATCCCTCGAGTTCGATGGCGCCGAGGCCCTCGGCGCCAGTGCACGCGCCGTGATCGCCAGCGGCGCGGACGGCTGGGAGGTGGCCATCGAGGAGTTCGAGACCGCGCGACCGCCATACGCGTCGTCCACCGCGTTCGACGACATGGTGGCGCACGTGGGGGCGCAGTTCGACGCCTACCTGCAGACCGTGGCGGGCTGGCGCACGGCGGCCAGCCCCGCGGCCGAGTTGGCCGCCTACGTTCTGTGGTCGGCATCCGTCGCCCCCCGCGGTTTTCTGCGCAGGGAGTCGATCCTGATGTCGAAGCACTGGATGGACAAGGTGTGGAGCTGGGACCACTGCTTCAACGC
>JBDUEC010000233.1:0-3711 GCA_040002655.1 Rhodoglobus sp.
GCCGAGGAGTTCGACCGGATCAGCGATGCGTTCGCACGAGAGAAGCAAGTGCAGGGGTGGTCCCGTCGCAAGCGCGAGGCGCTGATCCGCGGGGAGTTTGATGGGTTGCCTGCCGCGAGCGTGCGGCAGACGCGGCGGGTGCGCAGGACCGCTGTCGAGTAGCGTGCGTGCCGATTTCGAGACCGTCGTTTCGCTCCGCCTCAATCAGCGGGTCACGTCGGGCTGATTTCGAGACCGTCGCTTCGCTCCGCCTCAATCAGCGGGTCACGTCGGGCTTCACAGCGAGCCCGCCTCAATCAGCGGATCAGCGGTCGGCGTGCAGCCGCGCCTGCCAGTCCTCGGGCAGCCGCTCGGCAGGGCCGGGCGCGCTCTGGGTCACAGGATGGCAGTCCGGCGCGGCCAGCTTCGGGCCGTCGTAGTAGTCGGCGCGCGCGTAGTTCCAGAACCAGTCCTCGCCCGGTTCGAAACTGCGGATGAATGGATGACCGGTCTCGCGGAAGTGCGCGGTCGCGTGCTTGCCCAGCGAGTCGTCGCAGCATCCGATGTGGCCGCACTCCGCGCAGCGCCTCAGGTGCACCCACCAGCTGCCGGTCGCCTCGCACTCGACACAGCCCACACCACTCGGCGGAACCGTTGGGTCGATGCCCTCGATCGCACTCGACGACATCAGAGCCCTGAGTAGGCGTGCAGCCCCTTGAAGAAGAGGTTCACGATGGTGAAGTTGAAGACGACGGCGCAGAAGCCCACAATCGCGAGCACGGCCGAGCGGGAGCCGCGCCAGCCACGAGTTGCGCGGGCGTGGATGTAGCCGGCGAAGATGACCCAGATGATGAACGTCCAGACCTCCTTCGTGTCCCAGCCCCAGTACCGGCCCCAGGCGTGCTCGGCCCAGATCGCGCCGGCGATGAGGGTGAAGGTCCAGAACACGAAGCCGACCACGATCACTCGGTAGGCGAGCACCTCGAGCTTCTCCGCGGTCGGCAGCGTGGCCAGGAACTTCGGCGAGCGCGCCCCGCCCTCGCGTCGCGCCTGCAGCAGCTGGGTGATCGAGATTGCGGCACCGATCGCGAAGAAGCCGGTGCCGAGCGAGGCCACGAAGACATGGATGACGAGCCAGTAGGACTGCAGGGCCGGCGGAAGGGGCACAACATCCACGTAGAAGTTGGTGGTGCCGATGCCGAGCGCGATCAGTGCGAAGCCGATGATGAACGCGCCGAGGAAGCGCAGGTCCTGCCAGAACTGCACGGCCAGGAACACGCCAACGATGATGGCGGTGGCCGTGAGCGTGAACTCGAACATGTTGGCCCACGGCACGCGGCCGGCGGCCAGTCCACGGAGCACGGCAGCAGACACGTGCAGCAGCCAGGCGATGACGGTGAGCCCCATGGCGACGCGCAGGAACCGGGGGCCCTTGGGCGCGGCGTCGGCCGGGGCATCCGTTGTCAGGCGGTCGAGTAGTGCGGTGCCACCCTTGCCGACTGCTACGGGCGGCGCCTTGAGCGCGACGGGCGCGGGGGCGGAGCGGCGGGCCAGGTCGATCGTGAACATGATGAAGGCGAAGGTGTAGATCGCCATCGCCGAGTACACGGCAAGCAGGGAGTAGGACACCAGGGTCTCGGTCACGGCTTCAGCCTAAGCGAGAGTTGGTCGGCGTGCTTCTGTGCAATCTCTGTGACCGCGGCGGCAAGGTTGGGGTCTTCGCCGCGGGCGAGCCCGGCGTACTCCAGGCGGATGCCGCCCCCCTTCACCGGCACGACCTTCACCCACACGCGACGCCGGGGAATGAACAGGCTCGTGAGCAACCCGCCGAGCACCAGGATCGCGAACACCAGCACCCACACCTGCGACGGATCGTGGTGGATGTCGAGCGACGCGAACCGCGGGATGGCCGTGAGCTCGATGCTGCCGATCCCACCCGGCAGGTCAACCCTGTCACCGAGGCCGAGCTCGATGGTCGGTGATTCCGCCTTGCGCCCCGCGATCTGGGTGAGGTTCGTGAGGTCGAGGTTGTAGGCGTTGCGCGCGACGCCATCGTCGAGGCCGAGATCGCCGGTGTAGACCTCGAGGGTGACGGTGGGGTCGAGCAGGTCGGGATGGCTGGAGGCCAGCGCTCCGGACTGCAGCGGGATGGTGGTCGGGTAGAGGAAGCCGATCATTCCGAGCTGCTCGCTCAGGCCATCCGGAATCTTGATCACGCCGAGGCTCGTGAGCTTCGCGTCCTGCGGCAGGAACGGCGTCGGCTGCGACCACACGATGTTGCCGTCGGGATCGCGGATCGTCAGCACCGGCGCGTACCCGTTGCCGAGCAGGTAGACCTGCGTGCCGCCGATCTCCAGCGGCGAGTTGACCTTGATCTGCTGCTTCTCGGGTGCGGCGCCGCGCAGGGCCGTGGTGACGGATGCCGTGTAGTCGATCGCCTGGCCGTAGGCGTTGAAGTTCTTGTCCTCGTAGACCGCGGTGAACTTGTCGAGGTGCAAGGAGAAGGGCTGGAGCGCCGCCTCGGTGAAGAACCGGCCGGGGTTGAAGGAGTCGTAGCCGCCGAGCGTGTTCACGAACGACTTGCCCTCGACCACGACCTTCTGGCCGGTATAACCGAAGCCGCCGCCGATGCCGACGGTCACGAGCACCCCGATCAGCGCGGTGTGGAAGACCAGGTTTCCGGTCTCGCGCAGGTAGCCTCGCTCCGCGCTGACCGAGTCACCGTACTGCTCCACCCGGTAGCCCTGCTTGCGCAGCACGTCGCGCGCGGTTTCGACCGCCGTGGCCGCATCCGCATCCGAGGTCTCGGACGTGAACCCGGCCAGACGCTCGAGCCGGGCCGGCGTCTTCGGCGGCTTCGCGAGCAGCGCTACCAGGTGGTGCTTCGTACGCGGGATGACGCACCCGATCAGCGAGACGAACAGCAGCAGGTAGATGGCCGAGAACCACACCGACGAGTAGGTGGTGAACACCTGGAGGAAGTCGAGCACCTTGGACAGATCCGGGTACTCGAGCTTGTACTGCACGACACCATTGGGGTCTGAACTGACCTGTGGCACGAGCGAGCCGGGGATCGCGGCGATCGCGAGCAGCAGCAGCAGGAACAGCGCGGTGCGCATGCTCGTGAGCTGGCGCCAGAAGAACCGCAGATAGCCGACGAACCCGAGCCGCGGTTGCACCACCGGCTGGTCGGAGTCGAAGTGATCAGAAGGGCGTGACAAATCCGCCATTGTTGATCACCGCCGCGATGCTCGACATGAAGTGGCGCCAGAGCCCGGAGACCATCGCGATGCCCACCAGGATCAGCAGCGAGCCGCCGATGATGTTCACCAGCCGGATGTGCTTGCGCAACCAGTTCACCGAACCGGTGACCCAGGTGAGTCCGAGAGCGACGAGCAGGAACGGGATGCCGAGGCCGATGCAGTACGCCAGCCCGAGAATCGCGCCCCGACCGGGGTCGCCCCCGTCGAGGGCAAGGCTGCCCACGGCGATGAGGGTGGGGCCGAGGCAGGGCGTCCAGCCCAGGGCGAACACGATCCCCAGCAGCGGAGCACCGGCCAGCCCGGTCGCCGCGCGCCAGCTGGGGCGGATGGTGCGCTGCGCGAAGGTGACCTGGCCGATGAAGACCAGGCCCATCGCGATCACGATTACGCCGGCGATGCGGGTGATGAGGTCGAGCCACGGCTTGAGCAGCAGGCCCGCCGTGCCGAACAGCACCGTGAAGGTGACGAA
>JBDUEC010000234.1:0-3656 GCA_040002655.1 Rhodoglobus sp.
TTGTGCATGTAGCCGGTGCGCCAGAGTTCGCGCATACCCGCGTCGACGAGTGGGATGCCGGTGCGACCGCGCTGCCAGGCCTCGAGTTCGCGCGGGTCGGGTTCCTTCCACGGGAACGCGTCGAACGCGGGCCGGAAGTTGCTCGTCGCGAGCTCGGGGAAGTGGAACAGTGTGCTCCAGTTGAACTCGCGCCAGCCGAGTTCGCTGAGGAACTTCGCGGCGTTCGTCGCTGCATCGGGGGTGAGGTCGCGCAGCCGGTGCCAGACCTGGAACGGACTCACCTCGCCGAAACGCAGGTGCGGGCTGAGATGGCTGGTCACCTGCTGCGACGGCTGGTCCCGTAGGTGGTAGTCCGCAAGCACGGAGTCCGCGAAGTGATCGAGGGCGTGCGCGGCCGCCGCCTCACCGGGGGTCCAGGTTTCACGGAGGCCCGGGGCCCAGTCGGGGGCGGTCGGCAGCAGCTGCCAGTCGGCCAGGGCGTCGCCGCCGGCATCCGCTGCCTCGATTGCGGTGGGTGCGGGCAGCGGATGTCGCGGCTCCCCACTCTCGAGGCACGCGCGCCAGAACGGGGTGAACACCCGGTACGGGCCGCCGTCGCCCGTCAGCACGGTGCCCGGCTCGAACAGCAGGTTGGCGTGGAAACTCTGCGCCTGCACCCCGGCCTGCCGCAGCGTGGCGGTGAGCTCCGCGTCGATGTGTCTGGCGGCCGAGTACCGCCGGTTCCAGAACACTGTGGTCGCACCGGTCTCGGCGATCACACTCGGGATCACGGATGCCGCCGACCCGCGCTCGAGACGCAGTCGGCCGCCGATCGCCTCCAGGGACGCCGCCAGCGCCGCGAGGCTGTGGTGCAGCCACCACCGACTCGCAGCCCCGAGAGCCCGGATGCCGGTGCTCACGTCGTCGAGCAGGTACAGCACGACCACGGGGCCGCCGCGCTCCACCGCAGCGGTGAGCGCTGGATTGTCGGCCAGGCGCAGGTCGTCGCGCAGCCAGACCACGCTGGTTGCGCGTTCGCTCACTCGCCCGCGCCGCGCAGTTTCTGCGACAGGCGGGTCAGCGTGCTGAGCTCACTCTCGGTGAGCCGCCCGCCGACGCGCTTGTTAATCGACTCGATGTGAACGACCGCCACCTTGCGGAACAGCGCGTATCCCTCATCCGTCAGGCAGACGATCGTTCCGCGGCCGTCTGTGCTGTCGGTCTCCTTGCTCACCAGGGCGCGGCCGACGAGGCGGTCGACGAGGCGGCTCACGCTCGGCTGGGTGAGCAGCAGGTACTTGTTGAGATCGCGGATGCGCGCCTTGCGGCCGGGGCAGCGCGCAAGGTTGAAGAGCACGTCGTACTCGTTGAACGAGAGTTCGCCGCTCGGAAACTCGTCGTGCAGATCCCGCAGCACCGAGACCTGTGCGCGGAACAGCGCCTCCCAGGCGTCGACGGCTAGTGCTTTGGTGCTCACGCACTAACTCTATGCATTCGCACTGATGCCGAAGAATCGGGGGAGGGGGCTTGTGGAGAACGCCCGTTAACAGGATTGAGGGTCGGCTTCAGAGGCTAGAAGCCGACCCTCTCCCTTGCACCAAGAGTGTCCTGCAATCACATTCCGCATCAGCTGCCACAGCAAACAACTTCTGCTTCAATGAATGTATAACGGAAAGATAACGGTGTCTAGTTACCAAAGCGTTATTTTTCTGCGAGTTTGGCAAGAGGCTGAGATTCCCCGGGAACGGCGGTCTACGCGATCTACCTTGTCGTCGTCTTCGCCGGTACGATGCCGATCAGCGACCGCTTCTTCAAGTGGAATGTGGCATTCGCGTTGCTGGTCGCGGCCGCGTCGTAGTCCGAGCGCGGGAGGCATCGAACCGTGCCAGAACGGTGAGCACCGCTACGATTCCCACAATGCACACCTCGACGCTCGCGCCCCGCATGGTTCTGGTCGTGACGATCACCGTGCTCGCGTGCTTCGTGATCAACGTTGTCCAGCTCGTCGTCGTGCAGGGGGATGTTGGCCGGGTGGTGCTTGCCGTCTTCCTGTCGCTCGGTGTGATCGCCCTGCATGTGGGCATCCTCGGCAATCCCACGGTCCCGGCATCCTCGCTGCACGCGCGCACGGCAGCAATCGGGATGGCAGTTCTCTGCATTCTCGGAATCATCATCTTCGGCGACCCGTGGAGCGCCATGACGGTGATGCTCACCGCGACCATCTTTGTGGTGCTGCCGTGGTGGGTCGGCGTGCTGTCGATCCCCGCGATCACTACGGCAATCACGATCATGACTCCCGATGGTTCAGCGCTGTTCCTCTACCTGCTCGTCTTCCACACTTTCTTCGGCGTTGGCTTCTACCTGCTCGGTCGTCTCCGCGAGGCCGTGGTCGAGTTGGACTCTGCTCGTGACGAGTTGCAGGGTGCGGCGCTCCAGCACGAGCGACTCCGGCTCGCCCAGGACCTTCACGACCTGTTCGGCCTCACCCTCTCAGCCATCGTCCTCAAAGCCGAGCTCGCCAAACGCCTCCTTGGCAAACAGCCCGAGCGGGCGGGTGGTGAGCTTCGCGAACTCGGGGGTCTGGCTGATCACACCCTCAACGACCTCAGCGCCGTCACCTCCGGCGCGGTACGACCGGAGCTCGACGACGAACTGAAAACTGCCGCCGCCGTACTAGAGGACGCGGGAGCGACCCTGAACGTGCATGGCGATCACGGGTCGCTGCCGCCGGCAGTCGCAGACACCTTCGCTTTGGTCGTTCGCGAGGCGGTGGCGAACATCCTGCGTCATAGCGAGGCAACAGTCGTGGATATTCGGTGGGGGCGAGACCATTCCGGCACGACCCTGATTATCGGCAACGACGGTGTAACCGCCTCCGAGTCCCGGCCGGACGGACAGGGCCACCGCAACCTGCTCGCCCGGGTCCAGGAGCGCGGCGGCAGCCTCACCGTGGTCGGCGCCGGCGACCACTTCGACCTGGTGACGAGACTCCCTCACCGCGATACCCCAACCGCGCTCGGCGGTGCACCGCGGTGGAGGTTCCTCGCGGCATTCGCTGCTGTCTTCACCGCGGAGGCAGCGCTCACTATCTCCCTCATCGCAGCTCTCCCCCATTCGCCATGGATGCTGGTCGCCGCCGGGGCAGCGACCGTGATCGCCACTGGTCTACTCGCTCGTGAACTCACCACTGGCCGCGACCGACGGGGTCGTCGGGGTGCCGTGGTGTTCGCAGCGATCTTGGGCCTGACCTTCGCGCCGATCCTGCTGCTCGGCGATCCATTCCTGGGGGCGCCCGGGGTAGCCGCCGCGGCGGCACTGACCCTGCTTCCGCCACGGATCCGGATAGCCGCGTTCGGCCTGATCCTGGTCGCTATGCCGATCCTCCATTTGGCGATGGGCAGCATTCCGTTCTATGCGGTTTGGAGTGCTGAGGTCGTCATCGACCACGGGCTGGTCCTCTTCGCGATCCTCCAACTTTCCTCGATGCTCAGGCAGCTTGAGGCCACTCGCGTGCAGCTTGCCGAGCTGGCCGTCGATCAGGCTCGGCTCCGGTTCGAGAGCGAGCTGGATGCGGTTCTTCGACCTGGGCTCGCCGAGATCTCCGCCAAAGCGGCATTAGCCAACAAGGGCGTGCACGCTGACGCCGACGGCGCGGCAAGAACTGTCGACGCTCTGGT
>JBDUEC010000235.1:0-3627 GCA_040002655.1 Rhodoglobus sp.
CCGACGGCAATGCCGCCGAGCCGGTTGTGCATGAGGCCGGGAATGAGCTCGCCATCCACTGCGTCTGCATAGAAAGTGACTCCCTGCACCAGGGAACTGGCGCAGTTGCCGACCCCGGCGATGGCAACCCGGACGGTCATGTGCGTTTTCCTCTGTTGTCGTGCGTGGAGCTGTCGGTCTAGACTAGGCAGGTTGTCTGGGGGCTCACGCCCTCGTCAACCGTCAACACCCTCCTGTTGCAGATCGTCTGCAACCGTTCTAGTCCGAAGGAGGTGGGTTTGTGACGCACCAGTATGAACTCATGGTGATCCTCGATCCAGAGATCGATGAGCGCACCGTGGCACCCAGCCTAGACAAGTTCCTCAATGTCATTCGCGCCGATGGTGGAACCATCGACAACGTGGACATCTGGGGCCGTCGTCGTCTGGCCTACGAGATCAACAAGAAGACCGAGGGCATCTACGCCGTCGTGCAGCTGACCGCGAACTCGTCGGCCACCGTTGAGCTCGACCGCCAGCTGAAGCTGTCCGAAGCCGTCATGCGCACCAAGGTGCTGCGTGCGGAAGAGGGCATCGCCCAGGTCGCAGCAGCCAAGAAGGCAGCGGATGAGAAGGCCGCCCGCAAGGCAGCCGCACCCGCGAAGGCCCCGGCCGCCACGGCCGAGAAGCCCGCCGCAGCCGAGAAGCCAGCGGCCGAGAAGCCTGCAGCCGCAGCCAAGCCAGCTGCAGCAGAGAAGGCCGAGACGCCCGCACCGAAGGCCGCTCCCAAGGCAGCCGCGAAGGCCGAAGTCGAGGCTGAGGCCCCGGCCGACGTTTCCGTGGACGCCGACGAGAAGGCCGCGGAGTAGTCATGGCTGGCGAGACCGTCATCACCGTGGTGGGCAACCTCACGGCCGACCCCGAACTGCGCTACACGCAGGGCGGGCTTGCGGTGGCGAACTTCACGATCGCCTCCACGCCTCGCAGCTTCGACCGTGCCAGCAACGACTGGAAGGACGGCGAAGCGCTGTTCATCCGGGCGAGCGTCTGGCGTGAGTTCGCCGAGCACGTCGCAGGGTCCCTCACCAAGGGTTCCCGCGTCATCGCCACCGGCAGGCTCAAGCAGCGGTCCTACGAGACCAAGGAAGGCGAGAAGCGCACGAGCATCGAGCTCGAGGTGGACGAAATCGGTCCATCGCTGCGCTACGCCACCGCACAGGTCACCCGCGCAGCCGCATCCTCACGTGATGGCGGCGCACCGCGCGGTGGCGGCCAGGTCACCGAAGAGCCGTGGGCGGCATCCGCTCCCGACGCTGCGGGCGGCGACGTGTGGAACACCCCCGGCAGCTACACAGACGAGACGCCTTTCTAGGCGCCCGACAACTTTAAGGAATACAAACTCATGGCAGGAAAGAGCAGCGGCGATCGCCGCAAGCCGATCCGCAAGGGCAAGGACGGCAAGAACGCCGCCCCCGCCAAGGCGATCCGTGTCGGCGTCATTGACTACAAAGACGTCGCAACCCTCCGCAAGTTCATCTCCGAGCGTGGAAAGATCCGCGCTCGCCGCATCACCGGTGTCTCCGTTCAGGAGCAACGCCTCATCGCCACGGCCGTCAAGAACGCCCGTGAGATGGCGCTGCTGCCCTACGCCGGCTCAGGCCGTTAGGAGCCAGCGAAATGTCAAAGCTCATCCTCACGCACGAGGTCACCGGCCTCGGTGCTCCCGGTGACGTCGTTGACGTCAAGAACGGGTTCGCTCGCAACTACCTGATCCCCCAGGGCTTCGCCGTGGCGTGGACACGGGGCGGCGAGAAGCAGATCGAGTCGATCAAGGCCGCTCGCGTCTCGCGCGAGCACGCCACTCTCGAAGAGGCGCAGGACCTGAAGGCCAAGCTCCAAGCAGCGGTCGTCAAGCTCACCGTCAAGGCGGGCGAGGGCGGTCGCCTGTTCGGCTCTGTCAAGACCACGGACGTAGCGGATGCCGTTGCGGCCGCCGGCCTCGGCACGGTCGACAAGCGCAAGATCGAGATCACCTCCCCCATCAAGTCGACGGGCGAGCACGAGGCGACGGTTCGCCTTCGTGACGACATCGTCGCGACGATCACCCTCCAGGTGGTTGCAGGAAAATAGCAGTTCCGAAGGCGGTAGCGACGAGATTTCATCTTGTCGCTACCGCTTTTGCGTGCCCGCTGTCAATACGGATTCACAGCGATTGTGCACAGGTCGCCCCCAATATGGGTCAACCCTCAAGCTGCACTCTAAACATGTTTCTACACACATGGAGACTTGCGGAAAAGTGCTGGTCAAACGGCAGATGCCGGGCCAAACTCGCAAGTTTCCCACAGGATAGTGCACAGGTTGCTCACACGACACACGGCGTTTCTTGCCGGTTCTCCACATGCCCGTACACAGGGGGAGTTGTGGCGGGAGGCGACCCTTATCTATCGTGAACCAGCCGATCAACCAAGCGGGTTGCGCCGGTCTCCGCAGGGGCGGAGTGTCGGACGCCAGGGCTACATCTGAAGCGTAACGTCAGCCATTGGGAGGTGCCGTATGTCCATTGCTCATCTCGGACTTGCGGGCGACCAACGGCAGTCCGGCGAGCAGCGCTCGTCCGACCAGCGTGGCGACCGAGTGCCTCCACACGACCTTCTCGCCGAGCAGAGCACCATCGGCGGCATGCTCCTCAGCAAGGATGCCGTGGCCGACGTCGTCGAGCTGGTGCGCGGCGTTGACTTCTACATTCCCAAGCACGAGATCATCTTCGACGCGGTGCTCTCCCTCTACTCCCACGGTGAGCCGACCGACGTCATCGCGGTCACAGACGAGCTCACCAAATCGGGTGAGATCACCAGGGCCGGCGGCGCGGAGTACCTGCACACGCTCACCAGCCTGGTTCCGACGGCCGCCAACGCTGGCTTCTACTCCTCGATCGTCGCCGAGAAGGCGGTGCTGCGCCGACTGGTCGAGGCGGGCACCCGCATCGTGCAGATGGGCTACGCCAGCGAGGGCGAGGTCGTCGACCTCGTGAACAACGCCCAGGCCGAGATCTACGCAGTGACCGGCGGTGTCGAGGCCGAGGACTTCGTGCCATTGACCGACGCGGTCACCACCGCCATCGATGAGATCGAGGCGGCCAGGGGCCGCGACGGCAAGATGGTCGGCGTACCGACCGGGTTCGCCGAACTCGACGAACTCACCAACGGCCTGCACCCTGGCCAACTGATCATCCTCGCGGCACGGCCCGCCCTCGGTAAGTCCACGCTCGGTCTCGACATCGCGCGCGCCGCCGCCATCCACAACGACCTGCCCACGATCATCTTCTCGCTCGAAATGGGCCGAAGCGAGATCGCGATGCGCCTGCTGTCGGCCGAGGCATCCGTTGGCCTGCAGAGCATGCGCAAGGGCACAGTGCACGCCAACGACTGGACCACGATCGCCCAGACCCGCGGCCGCATCAACGACGCGCCGCTCTACATCGACGACAGCCCCAACATGACCCTGGTTGAGATTCGCGCCAAGTGCCGTCGACTCAAGCAGAAGGTCGGACTGAAGATGGTGATCATCGACTACCTGCAGCTCATGACGAGCGGTAAGAAGGTCGAATCCCGCCAGCAGGAGGTCAGCGAGTTCTCCCGCGCGCTCAAGC
>JBDUEC010000236.1:0-3620 GCA_040002655.1 Rhodoglobus sp.
ACTCCGCCGCGTTCGCCGCCTTGCGCAGCTCGTTCTTGCGCATCGCCTTGAGCGCGGGATAAGCCGACATCAGGATGGCCATTGGGGCTCGAAGCGCGGGATTGCGCACTTTGTGTTTCTTGTAGGTGCGTTCGAAGCGCATCACGTAGTTGTAGTACTCGCGCGGTGTGTCATCAATGCGCCGAGCCGACATTCCGGTGACCATGTTCGACGAGTAGGCGATCTTGAAGTTGTGCTGGTGCAGGTGGATCGAGAGGTCGATGTCCTCGTGCAGCTCGTCCTCGGGGTCGAGGCAGGCCTCCTCACGGATCGCCTGCCAGGCGGTGGCACGCAGGGCCATGTTGCTACCGAACAGCAGGTGGTAGTCGCGCGTGATCACGATCATCGCGCGACGGATGGCGTCATCCGCTATGGCTCCGAAGCGGCGCAACGGCATGTCGTAGTACACGACCGGGCCGGTGCAGGCTGCGACCTTCGGGTCGGCGAAGGCCTTCTGCACCTCCTCGACCCAGGTCGGCTCGAGCACGGAGTCGGCGTCGATGCGCCCGACAACCTCACCCTGGGCACGGTCGAGCCCGAAGTTGCGGGTGGGGATGAGACCCTGCTGTTCGTTCTGCTCGAAGTAGATGATCGGGGCGTCGGGAAAGGCCACCTGGAGCGCGCGCACGACTGTGGCGGTGCCATCCGTCGACTTGTTGTCGACCACGATGATCTCGCTGGCCGCCACGGTCTGGTCGAGGGCGGCGAGCACGCACGCCTTGATGGTGTCTTCCTCGTTGTAGGCCGGGATGACGATCGAGACGGAGGGCTGGTCGGTCGGCACGAGACCCAACCTACCGCGGCGGGCAGTGGCACTTGCGAGTTGTAGCGTTGAACCATGGAATTCAGGTACCTCGGCAACAGCGGGCTCAAGATCTCAGAGATCACCTACGGCAACTGGCTCACCCACGGCTCCCAGGTGGAGAACGACATCGCCAACGCGTGCGTTCGTGCGGCCCTCGACTCCGGCATCACCACCTTCGACACCGCAGACACCTACGCGAACACCGCGGCGGAGACCGTGCTCGGCGACGCCCTTGCGGGCGAGCGACGCGAGTCGCTCGAGATCTTCACCAAGGTCTACTTCCCGACCGGTCCGAAGGGGCACAACGACACTGGGCTGTCGCGCAAGCACATCCGCGAGTCCATCGACGCATCGCTCAAAC
The DNA here is from genome assembly GCA_040002655.1 of Rhodoglobus sp. Taxonomy (GTDB): domain Bacteria; phylum Actinomycetota; class Actinomycetes; order Actinomycetales; family Microbacteriaceae; genus Rhodoglobus. Next base: position 1,206 of record JBDUEC010000236.1, read on the forward strand.
GCCTCAAGACCGACTACGTCGACCTCTACCAGGCCCACCGCTACGACGCCGAGACTCCGCTCGAAGAGACAATGCAGGCCTTCGCGGATGTCGTGCGAGCCGGCAAGGCCCTCTACATCGGTGTCTCGGAGTGGAACGCCGGCCAGCTGCGCGCCGCACACGCCCTCGCCGTCGACCTGGGCATCCAGCTCATCTCGAACCAGCCCCAGTACTCGATGCTCTGGCGCGTGATCGAGCCCGAGGTCGTTCCGATGTCCCGCGACCTGGGCATCTCCCAGATCGTCTGGTCGCCCATTGCGCAGGGCGTGCTCACCGGCAAGTACAAGCCCGGCGCGACTCCGCCCGAGGGTTCGCGCGCTACCGATCAGGCGGGTGGTGCGAACATGATCAAGGGCTGGATGCGCGACGAGGTGCTCACGGGCGTGCAGAAGCTGCAGCCGATCGCCGACGCCGCGGGCCTCACCATGGCGCAGCTCGCCATCGCCTGGGTGCTGCAGAACGACAACGTGTCGACGGCGATCATCGGCGCATCACGGCCGGAGCAGGTCGTGGACAACGTGAAGGCCGCGGGGGTCACCCTGTCTGCGGAGACCATGCAGCAGATCGACGACGCCATCGGCGCGCTTGCCGAAAGTGACCCCTCGCACACGGTCGGAGCCTTCTCGCGAATCGCGTGACCCCGTATTGGGGGCTTCGGCGGGTCTAGGCGAGGATCTGTCAACTCAGTAAGTTGAGCATGTGGACCGCCGCGTGTTCCTCGGCGTGCTCGCTGCGAGCGCGGTGGCCGCGCTCACTGCGGGCGCGCTCGTCGGCGACGGGTTCTACACACCCCCGCAAATAACACCCAGGGGTACCGGCGGAGTTCCTCGGCTTCGACCGCGCCCCGTGCCAGCGGGGTTCCCCGTGCCGATCAGGTTCTCGCCGCCGAGTCTCACGAAAATCCCCTTGCCGGGGGGTGGTGCCTTCTTCGGACTACCTGGTGATGGAAACCTGCTGGCGCTCACCGTCGATGACGGCGACAACTCTGAGGTCGTTGGGCTGTACGCGAAGTTCATCGCGGACACCGGCATGCGGCTGACTTTCTTCGTCAACGGCAGCCGCGCAGCGTGGACCGATAACGCGCCAGCGCTGCGGCCCCTTGTCGACAATGGCCAAGTGCAGATGGGTAACCACACCTGGTCGCACCCCAACCTGACGAAGCTCTCCAATGCGGAGATCGTGCAGGAGCTCCAAACAAACGAGGACTTCATTGTCAACACGTTCGGGCTCACCGCGAAGCCCTACTTCCGGCCCCCGTACGGCTATCACGACGACCGGGTGGATGCGGTGGCCGCGAGCATCGGATACTCCACCCCGGTGATGTGGTACGGCTCGCTCGCCGACTCCACCGAGCTGAACGATGGCCAGCTCATGGCACAGGCGAACCAGTGGATCCTGCCGCAACACATCGTGATCGGTCATGCGAACTGGCTCACAGTGACGCGACACTACGACGAGATCGTGCACCTCATCCGGAATCGCGGACTCGTGCCGGTGACGCTGGACGACGTGTTCCTGCGGCCGTAGCGTCAGCCGCAGAACGCCGTGATGGTGCCCTCGAGAATCGCGGCCAGGCTCTCGATCGACTCCACGGTCGCCCACTCCTCGTCCGCGTGGGCTCCCCCGCCGTCGACGCCGATGAGCACGCACGGGATGCCCGCCTCCTGGTACAGGCCGGCATCCGTCCAGAACGGTTCGCCCCGTCGCGCGACGGGGCGCCCAAGCACTCGGGCGCCTTCCGCCGAGAGCGTCGCGAACAGCGCGGACTCCGGGTCGGACTCAAAGGCCGCGCGCGCGACGATCCGCGTGAGGGAGTAGTCCACCCCGGATCCGTCGATGGTCGCGCGCAGTTGGGCTTCCACGGCATCGGGCGTCTCGCCGGGCAGCGTTCGCCGCTCGATCGTCATCGTGCACGAGGCAGCGACGGTCGCGGCATCCGTTCCGCCCACGATCGTGGCGATGCGCACGGTGCCGAATCCGAGCAGCGGATGCCGCGGCCGCTCCTCGAGCCGTGCGCGCAGCCCATCCAGGGCGCCCATCACCCGCCCGGCGTGGGCGATCGCGTCGACCCCCAGCTCGGGTTGCGAGCCGTGAGCGGCCAGGCCGCGGATCTCGACCTCGAACCACGCGAACCCCCGATGAGCCTCGACGATCTCGAGGCCGCTCGGCTCGACCACGATGGCACCGTCCGTTCGAAAGACGCGCAACACCTCTTCGGTGCCGAGGCTGCCGAGTTCCTCGTCGGCGACGAGGGCGACCACCACGTCGCCGCGCAGCCCGTTGGCCACCGCGCGCTTTGCCGCGATCAACGCCGCAGCCAACCCGGTCTTCATGTCGAACGATCCCCGACCGTGCAGTCGACCGTCACGCACCACC
>JBDUEC010000237.1:0-3604 GCA_040002655.1 Rhodoglobus sp.
GGATGTCACGGCGATGAGCACGAGCGACACCACGACTCCCCACCCGGTGCCGAAGCCGGGGAACGCCACGTTCTGGCCGAAGAACCCGGTGATCGCGGTCGGAACAGCGATGATTGCCGCCCAGCTCGTGACTTTCTTCATCACCAGGTTCATGCGATTGCCCTGGATGCTGATGTTGGTCTCAAGAATCGTCGTGACGAGATCCCGCAGCGAGTCCGTCCACTCCGTGGCTCTCAGCACGTGGTCGTATACGTCCTGGAAGTAGGGAAGCATCGTCTCGTCGATGGCCTCGATGTCGCGCCGCAGCAGGGTGTTCACGACCTCGCGCATCGGCAGCACTACACGGCGCATCAGCACCAGGCTCTTGCGGATCTCGAACGAGCGCTTCTGCACCTCCTTCTCACGGGGTCGATCGTCGAACAGTGCGTCCTCGAGCAGCTCCATCGCCCCATCGAGTTCCTGCACGGTGTCGAAGTGGCCGTCGACGATGGTGTCGAGCAACCCCCACAGCAGAAACGTCACTCCGTGTTTCGCCAGGTCGGCATCGTTGTCCCAGTGGGTGGTGACGGTCGAGATGTCGAATGTGGGCGGGTGCACCGTCACGAGGGCCTGCGGAGTGATGAAGGCCTTGATCTCGTTGGTGACCAACTCCCCGCTGTCGAGGTCGAGATCCACTGAGTACGCGGCGAGAAAGAGGTGGCTGTCGTAGCGATCCAGCTTGGGGCGTTGATAGTCGTGCACCGCGTCTTCGACCGCGAGCGCGTGCAGGCCGAGCTCCTCCTCGATCACCGCCAGGTCCGCCTCGGTCGGCGACACGAAGTCGGCCCAGACGGTCGCATCCTTGAGCTTCACGTAGTCGGAGATCTTCGCAACCGGAAAGTCGCTCTCGACGAGTTTTCCGCCGCGGTACAGCCGGGTTGTGACCATGGGGCAATGCTAGGCGCACAGGGGGCACCCGGCCGCGGCTGGTAACGTGGGTGAGGCTTACCGACGATGGTGCTGCTGCGACATCTGACAGGAGTCAGCGTTTCATGAACGCCCCCAAGCCCATTCCGGCGGGAACCTACGAGCTCGTCGTGGTTTCCAACCGCCTGCCCGTTGATCGGGTCATCGCAGCGGATGGCACGGCCAGCTGGCAGCGTTCGCCCGGCGGTCTCGTCACGGCCCTCGAGCCACTCATGCGCGCCTCAGAGGGCGCCTGGGTCGGCTGGGCCGGCCAGGCCGATCTTGAGTTCGAACCGTTCGAGAGCGACGGCATCTCCATCGTTCCCGTGCCGCTGAGCGCGCACGACATGGAGAACTACTACGAGGGCTTCAGCAACGACACTCTCTGGCCGCTGTATCACGATGTGATTGCTCCGCCGAGCTTCCATCGGGTCTGGTGGGACAGCTACGTCACGGTCAACCGGAGGTTCGCCGATGCGGCGGCCGCGGCATCCGCTCAGGGCGCCACCGTGTGGGTGCAGGACTACCAGCTACAGCTGGTGCCGAGGATGCTGCGCGAGTTGCGCCCCGACCTCACGATCGGTTTCTTCAACCACATCCCGTTCCCGCCGTACGGCATCTATTCGCAGCTGCCCTGGCGCCGGCAGATCATTGAGGGGTTGCTCGGCGCCGACGTGATCGGCTTCCAGCGCGTGCAGGATGCCTCCAACTTCTCGCGCGCGGTGCGCCGGCTCACCGGCATGGTCACCCGCAACCCCCTGATCGAGGTCGAGTCCAAGGGCCACCCCACCCGCACCGTGGTTGCAAAGGCGTTCCCCATCTCGATCGATGCGGCGAGCTTCGAGGAGCTGGCTCGGCAGCCCCACATCCAGGCGCGGGCCGCAGAGATTCGGGAGGGCTTAGGCAATCCGGCCACGATCATGCTCGGCGTCGACCGCCTGGATTACACGAAGGGCATCGGTCACCGCCTGCAGGCCTTCGGTGAGCTGCTGGCCGAGGGCAGACTCAACGTGGAGGACGTCACCCTGGTGCAGGTCGCCAACCCCAGCCGGGAGCGAGTGCAGGCCTACATGGACCTGCGTGATGAGATCGAGCTGACGGTAGGTCGCATCAATGGCGACTACGCCACCATGAGCCACACCGCGATCAGCTACCACCACCACGGCTACCCGCGCGACGAGATGGTTGCCCTGTACCTGGCCGCGGACGTGATGCTCGTCACCGCCCTGCGCGACGGCATGAACCTCGTGGCCAAGGAATACGTGGCCTCGCGTTTCGAAGAAGACGGAGTGCTCATCCTCAGCGAGTTCGCCGGCGCCTCAGACGAACTGCGCCGAGCCATCCTGGTGAACCCGCACGACATCGACGGACTCAAGGATTCGATCGTGCGCGCGATCGAGATGCCGCAGCGAGAGCAGTCCGTGCGCATGCGCGCCCTGCGCAAGCGGGTGCTCGAATACGACGTGTCACGCTGGTCGACCACCTTCCTTGAAGCGCTCGCGGACAGCAACCGGGATCGCATGGACCCGAACCCCGATCCGCTCGGCGACCTCGAGTGGACGATGGACCGGCAAGCGGTCAACAGGCTCACCGCCGATGGTTGACGTCGACACCCCTCCGCGGTTCTCCCGACTGCCGGAGCCGCTCGTCGGGGCACTGCGCGAATTGGCCAGGGAGAAGCGGCTGCTCATCGCCCTCGACTTCGACGGCACACTGGCTCCCGAGGTCGACGACCCGGAGCAGGCACGTGCCCTTCCCGAGGCCCGCGAGGCGGTGCTGCGACTGCTCGGGATGCCGAATACTCGCGTCGCGCTCGTCTCCGGGCGGGCCATCCGAAGCCTCGAGCTCGTCGCCCAGCTGCCCGACAACGTGCTGCTGGTTGGGTCGCACGGTATCGAGATTCGGCTGGACACCCCCGAGATCCAGGTGACCCTGGACACCGCGGAGCTCGAGCAGGTCGACGTGCTCAGCGAGGTGCTCAACGAGGTCGCGGACTCGATCGACCAGGTCTGGCTCGAGCCGAAGCCGGCCGGCTTCGCCCTGCACACCCGGCTCGCGACCGACGCGGACTCCCGCATGGCTCACCTCGTTGCGCTCAGTGAGGCCAACGCCGAGATCGAGGATCTCACCGTGCGCAACGGCAAGAACGTGCTTGAGTTCTCGGTGCGATCCACAACCAAGGGTGAGGCCCTGGAGCACCTGCGCGAATACACCAGAGCGGATGCCGTCTTCTACGCGGGAGATGACGTCACCGACGAAGACGCGTTCGCCGCACTCGGCGCAGACGACGTCGGGCTCAAGAGCGGCGAGGGCTCCACCCTCGCCAACTTCCGGGTGGCCGGGCCCCGCGAGATTGCGCGCGCGATCGCCCTGCTCGCGGACTTCCGCGAGGGAGACGTGCACGAGCAGTAGCGTGCCGTCCGCGGGCTCGTCGCACCGACCCCGACCCCCAGTTGCGGACTTTCGCCCCACCCTGTGCGTCCGCATGGGGCAGAAGTCCGCAACTCACGGAGTTCGGGGTTCCAGCGCATCGCCTGAACCCCAGCCGCCCGGCGGAGTGCACTCCGCACAGGTTCTACACTCGTAACATGCCGGAAACGCCGCAAACGCAGCCCGATATCAAGCCCCGCTCCCGCACCGTCACCGACGGAATCGAGGC
>JBDUEC010000238.1:0-3578 GCA_040002655.1 Rhodoglobus sp.
GGGCGGCGGCACGTCGAAGCTGCGGCGCCACTCCATGAACTTCTCCTGGCCGAACTTCTCGAGGGTCTCGGCCTTGTCCAGCCCCTGCAGCGAACCGTAGTGGCGCTCGTTGAGCCGCCAACTGCGCTTCACCGGCAGCCAGGCGCGATCGGCGACATCCAGAGCGATGTTCGCGGTCTGGATCGCGCGGGTCAGCAGGCTGGTGTAGAGGATGTCCGGCTTCGTCGGCAGGGCCGCCAGCAGCTCGCCGGCGCGCTTGGCCTCGGTCTCGCCCTGGTCGCTGAGGCGCACATCCACCCAGCCGGTGAAGAGGTTCTTGGCGTTCCAGGTGGAGTTGCCGTGGCGGAGCAGGATGAGGGTGTGCGTCATGGGTTCAGCGTATCGAGGTCTGCGGTTGGGGTTCGATCACAAGTCAGCAAACACCCACTGCGAAAGTTGCTCGCGCACAGCGGGCATGCCCCGAGCTCGCTGGTGGGACCGGAGCACGTTGATCATCTCCCAGGCAGTATCCAAGTCGATCTTCTTTGCCCTCACGGCCAACCGGATCAGGTCCCCGGTTGTATAGACCTTTAAGCCGATTTCGGGTGAGCGTGCGAGATCCGCGGCGGCCAGGTCATCGGTCACAAACGCACCGGCAATTGCCCGCGAAGTCATCACTGCAATCGTCTCGGCTTCGCCCAAGTGCTGGCTTCGATGATCGTCAGGCTTCGCGATCTTTGCGCGGAGCCGCATCGTCTCTAACCGTTCCACCGGACTCGGCACGATTGGATCACCAAGGATGGCATGCATCCGGTCCAACCCAACCAAGTGAGGGTTCGATGACTGCCTCGCAGACTCTTCCGCGATCGTGTAGGTCCATGCTCCGTTTGTGCCGACGAGCTCAGCAAGCAGGTCTACTCGAGCCATCAGAACGAAATTGACCAACACAGTCGTGTCGGGGAAGAGGAGCGGCACGCCGCATCACTCGTCAAGGCCGAGCTCGGAGGCTAGCCAATCGAGGTCAGCTGGTCGACGGGCGGGGGCCAACTCGTCCCTGATCAACTCCAGCGGCTCGCCCAACATCCACGCCAACGTTCCTGCACCCAGACGACCGGCCGCGATGAGATTGCTATGAGCGCTCACGAGTTGCTCGGGAAACCTGCGCCCACGCGCTTCCTGCATTCGCAAGCTCACCTCGTCCGCGAGGGTTGGAATCTCCCTCTGGATGAGAACCTGCGTCTTCTCATCGAGAGCGGTTTGGGCCGCGATGCCTGTAACTATCTTCAGTGCTTGCAGCCGGGCCCGGATGGCCATCGTGGATATTCCTGCAGCCCAAACGTAGCTGGCGACGTCCAACGGCGCCATCGTCGCCCATGCGAGAGACGAGAAGTCTGCCGTCGGTGTAAGTAACTCGGCCGCGAAGGAGTTTGCCGCCCGTTCGGCGGCCTTGTTGCCGCAAGCCTGCTCACCAAGGTCCGATAGGTGGCCAAGCAGGATGTGCGCCAATTCATGCGCGATGGAGAAGTTCTCCCGAAACCAGTACGCGCTCGCATCGAGCACGATCACATGGCGACCGAGAACGGTTAACGCGAAATCGGGTTCGATGCCGTCGACACGCACCACTCCAACGCCAAACGCGGTTTCAACATGGTTCGCGAGTTGACGGACAAAGTTGGCACCCCCCGCATCGATGAGCGCGGCCCTCGCTTCTTGCGCGGTCCACGAACGCGTGGAAACCACTGGCGGCTCGTCGGCATACGCCTGTATATAGGCGAGCGCAACATCGTCCCGAACTTGCCGACTCGACTCCCAGTTAACCCGTACGTAGTCTTTGACCGCCGGGTCGTAAGAATGCCGGCCCGCGAAGGTAACGGCAAGCGGATCAGGCTCACCGGTTACGAACCAGTGGACGGAAGTCTTGAGTTCCTCCGCCAGCTTGACCAGTTCGACAGCTGTGAAGGCGCGCTTTCCCGAAAGCGACCTGGAAAACGCGTCCGGTGGGAGATCCAACCGAACGGCCATCTCAGCTTGCGTGACCGATGGCTGAAGAACTTTGAGCTTCTCCCGCACGCGGGCACCAATCTCCGCCTCCATCTCTCCATTATAGACACGGAATTGGGATTTTCCCAATGTTGCAGACATGGGTCGATTGTTGCTCGTGCGGTTCGTCACACGTCCAAATTGTCCACACCCGCGCCCCGCTTAGGATCTGACCGAGCGGCGACTGCGCGACAATTGCCACATGCCCATCGGCCAGGTCACGCGCGGCACCACGGGCACTAACCGACTGCGTCGCATCGACCGCTGGATCGCGCAACTGCCAGCCCTGCGCCGCGCGGCCGAGCCCCTCGTCGTGGACCTCGGCTACGGGGCATTCGCTACCACTACCCTCGAGCTGTTCGAGCGACTCAGCCGCGTGCGGGCGGATGTGCAGGTTGTCGGCATCGAGATATCTCCCGACCGCGTCGCGCTGGCTCGCCTCTCGCAGCGGTCGGGGGTGACGTTTGAGCTCGGCGGGTTCGAAGTGCCGGGCGCCGCACCGACGGTGATCCGCGCGCTCAACGTGCTGCGCCAGTATGACGAAACCGAGGTGCTGCCAGCCTGGCGGCTGATGGTGTCGCGCCTGCAGCCCGGCGGGGTGCTCGTCGAGGGCACCTGCAACGAAATTGGACGCATCGCCAGCTGGGTGGATGTCACAACCGACGGCCCGGTCTCGCTCACGGTCTCGCTGCACCTGCCGTCGCTACTCGCGCCCTCGATCGTGGCGGAACGGCTACCGAAGATACTGATCCACCGCAACGTTCCCGGCGAGCGCGTGCACGACTTCCTGATCGACCTCGATCGATGGTGGGCCGTGCACGCCGGACTCGGCGTCTACTCCCCCGCACAGCGCTGGGTCGCGGTGGCGCAGTCGATGCGCTCGGTCGGCTGGCCGGTTCGCGGCACCAAGGCGCGGTGGCGGCTCGGCGAACTCACCGTCGACTGGGAAGCTGTGGCGCCCCTTCAGTTTCAGTGGTGAGTGCCGGGGTGGTATCCACCACCGGCTCGATGCGGTCTTCGAAGAAGAATCGTGACGCGACGGCGCGGATGCGCATCGCCAGACCAATGCGGCCGCGGCGATCCGGATGCAGCTCCAGCGGAGCCGCGTCGTCGTAGGCACCCAGCCGCCACCGCTCGTACCGGTCGACCGGCCGGTGCGCCTCGACGTACTCCCCGCCGGGAAGTCGCACCACCCGCCCGGTCTCGAAGCCGTGGAGCACGATCTCGCGGTCTTTCAGTTGCAGGGCACGGCAGATCCGCCTAGTCAGGACGAAGGCCGCGATCGGCCCCGTCAGTAGAGCAATCTGGAAGAACAGGATGACGCCCTCGATCGCCAGGCTGAAGGTGGTCGCCGCGATGTCCGCGCTTGCTGCGCCCCACAGCACCCCGTAAAACACGATGCCTGCCACGCCGATTGCCGTGCGGGTGGGAACGTTGCGCGGCCGGTCGAGGAGATGATGTTCGCGACGGTCGCCCGTGATCCAGTTCTCGATGAAGGGGTAGAGCGCGAGGGCGGCGAGGTAGGCGCCGATCACGGCGAGCGGTACGAGAACCGCGAG
>JBDUEC010000239.1:0-3481 GCA_040002655.1 Rhodoglobus sp.
GAGCAGATCGAGCCGGCGCTCGAACTCGGCCCCGACCTGATCACGATCTCTGCGGGTGGCAATGACATCATCCGCCCCGGAACTGACCCCGACGAGATCGCGGCCCGACTGGAGACCGGAATCGCGCGCCTGAGCAGCGGCGGCGCGACGGTGGTGCTGTTCGATGGACCCGACATCGGGATGACGCCCGTGCTCGGCCGCGTGCGGGGAAAGGTCGCGATCTACAACGAGAACCTGCACGCCATAGCCCTGCGGCACGACGCGATCGTGGCGGACATGTGGGCGCTGCGCGAGTTGAAAGACCCGCGGATGTGGGCGCCCGACCGCCTGCACTTCTCGCCGGTCGGCCACCACACCATCGCGCGCATGGTGCTGAAGGCCCTCAATGTCGAGAACGACCTCGAGCCATTCGCCCCAGAGCCGCTGCACAAGGTGTCCTGGCGCCACGCCCGGGTCGAGGACATCGGCTGGGCGCGTGAGCACTTCGTGCCGTGGGTGTTACGGCGCCTGCGGCACCAGTCCTCTGGCGACAACGTCACACCGAAGCGGCCGGAACCAGGCTCGGCGCGCTAGAACGGTCGCGTAGCTACACGTCGGTGATTGAGGCGGCGCGCTAGCGCCGGTCTCGAAATCAGCGCCCGTACTGCGCCGCGGCCGGGCAGGCGAACGGGTCGCCCTTGCCGGAGAATCCGACGCGGTTGAGAAACTGCACCACGATGCGGTACGCGGTGGGCAGTTTGACCTCGGTGTACAGGATGTCGCGGGTCTCGCAGTACTCCTTGACGATCTCGCGCGTGCGGGCCAGGTGCGGCCGGGGCATGCTCGGGAACAGGTGGTGCTCGATCTGGTAGTTGAGGCCGCCCATGAAGTGGTTCATGAAGACGCCGCTCTTGATGTTGCGGCTGGTGAGCACCTGGCGACGGAGGAAGTCGACCTTGCTGTCGCGCGGCAGCTGCGGCATCCCGATGTGGTTCGGTGCGAACGACGAACCCATGTACAGGCCGAAGATCGCGAGCTGCACTCCGAGGAAGGCGAACGCCATTCCCAGCGGGAGGAACGTGAAGACGACGGCGACGTAGCCGATGTTGCGCACGCTGAGCAGCACGATCTCGAGGGCCCGCTTGTCGACCTTGCCCTTGGAGAACACGGTGCGAAACGCGTGCAGGTGCAGGTTGATGCCCTCGAGGAGCAGCGCGGGGAAGAACAGCCAACCCTGGCGCTTGACGAGCCAGCCCTTGACACCGGTCAGCTCGAGCGCGAGCGCTGGCTGGAACACGATGAAGTCGGTGTCGATGTCGCCGTCTTTGCCGACCGTGTTCGGGTTGGCGTGGTGCTTCGTGTGCTTGTTCATCCACCAGGAGTAGCTGATGCCGACGACGAGGTCGGCCATGATGCGTCCGGAGAAGTCGTTGAGCTTTCCCGAACTGAACACCTGGCGATGGGCGAGCTCGTGGGTGATGAAGGCGAACAGCGTCAGCAGCACGCCGAGCACGCCGGCGATGATCAGGATGTACCAAGTCTCGTGCAGCAAGGCGAAACCGAACCACGCTGCCACCATCGCGACCACGAGCACGGAGAACGTGGCGATGTAGAAGCCGATGCGACGCTTCAGCAAGCCCGCGTCGCGCACGGTGGACATGAGGGCGGCGAACTCCGAAATCGGGTTCGCGATGCCGCGTGGTCCGGTGCGGATCACGGGGGAATTGGAAGGTACGAGTGAGCTGGTCACGGGGCCCCAATACTTGTGGACTTCCCAGCCGCGGAGATGAACTTTCGCTCGATCAGATGAGACAAGACTAACCGGGCATGCTGTGAGAAGCTTGCGCATCAGGGCACATTCCGAAATGGGAATGTTCGGGGCACTCTCGGACCGTCAGAAGAGCAGGGTGGGGTTGGTGAGCCGCCACCACGGGCCGGGATCCGTGATCGCGGTGTCGAGCTCGAGATCGACGGTGACGGTCTGCTCCCCCACGGTGAAGGTGGCCGTGCCGACGTCGGCACCGGCCTTGCCGGTGTGGATGCCGTCCACGTCCACCGCGACGGACACCGGGGTGTCCGACCAGCTGAGCACGGTCTCGTCGGTGGCAGCCACGGCATCCGCTGTGTCCCCCCACGGAGTGTCATACGACGCGAACTCGGCCCCCTTCGTGGTGAGTGACACTTCGTGGAACCCCGCAACCACAGACGCCAGGAGATCGCGCACGTTCGCGTCGAGCGTGTCGTGGTCGGGGCCGCCGAGCGCAACCCCGACCACGGTCACGGTGTGCGATCCGATCGTGTAGTCCGCGGAGAACAGCAGGCACGCTCCGGCCAGGTCATCGGTGCCGGTCTTGATGCCGTCCACCCCGTCGATTCCGAGCAGGTGGTTGGTGTTCTTGACCTGACCGACGTCAGGCACGTCGGTGCTCGCCGTCGACGTGATCTGCGCGAGCACCGGATTGGCAATCGCGAGCGTACCGATCGTGAGCAAGTCAGCGGCGGAGCTGGTGTCGGACGGTTGGATGCCGGACGGGTCGGTGATGGTGGTCTGGGTGAGCCCGTTCTTCGCGAGCCAGGCGTTCGCGGCAACCAGGTAGGCGTCTTCGGAGCCGAAAGCCCAGCTGGCCAGCGACTCGGCGTAGTTGTTCGCGGACTCGATCAACATCACCTGCATGAGGTTGAACTGTGAAATCACCTGGCCAGCATGCACCGCCTCAACACTCCCGTTCTGGGCGAGTTGGTTGTCATAGAACTGCTGGTCGAGGTCGGTGAAAGTGATGTCTGGACCCTGCTCCCCCACGGCCAGAGGCTTGGCATCCAGCACGACGAGCGAGGTCACGACCTTCGTGATCGAGGCGATCGGGTGCTGCCCGGTGGAGCCAGAGCTGCCAAGCACCCCTGGGAAGCCGACTGCCCCGATCGCGCTCGCGCCGTAACCGGGGAACGACAGCGCGGCAGCCGGCTGCACGGGCGCCGCGTATGAGTCGAGAACCGCGTCCACGGCCTTGAGGGGAGCCAGCAGCGTGAGGGGCAGGTAGAACGCGATGCCCAGCGCGACGGCGAGGCCACCGAACACCGCGATGCGACGGCGCCGGTAGACCTGGCGTCTGGTGAGGGGCATCCGAACATCCTAACGACGGCTTGCTGGGCGAAACCGTAGGCTCGATGGGTGCAGTGCGTGCCCTTCGAACAGACCGCCATCGACGCCTACCCCAGCCGCGACGCCTGGGATTCGACGGCGGCCGAGCTGGTCGGCACCATGCTCGAGCGCTGGCACCTCGAGGCCGTCGAGGCCTTCGTCGGGGGCGCGGCCGGATCCGTGCTCACGGTGCGGCAATCGGATGGTACCCGCGCAGTGCTGAAGGTGGGCTACCCGCACTGGGAGGGCGCGTGGGAGGCGGTCGGACTCGAGTTGCTGGGCGCTGACGCGCCCGCGGTGCTGCGCCAGGATCCATGGACCTGGTCCCTGCTGCTTGAGGAGGTCTCCCCCGGGGACCAGCTC
>JBDUEC010000240.1:0-3452 GCA_040002655.1 Rhodoglobus sp.
GGGCGCGAGCGTCATGCGCGGACGCCGCAAGCTCGAAGGCCCCGACCGCATGCTCGACGTGCTCGTCGGCATCGTGATCATCGTCGTGGAACTCTTGGTCGGCTTCCTGGCGGTCTACACGCTGTACGAAACTGCGGTGCAGCTCGGCACGGACAACGCCTCGGCCGGCTTCTGGATCGCCCTGTTCGGTGGCGGGGCTGCCCTGGTGATCACCACCCTCGTCTACCTTGTGCGGATCGCACGGGGCACACGCAGTTGGGGGGCTCCGCTGTGGGGACTCATCCTTCTGAGCGCCGCCTCATTCGTGGGCTACTTCGTACTCAGCGGCAGCCTCTAGAGGCTAGCCGGACCGCACGACCTGGCTCGCTCAGACGCCGCCGCCACCACCGCCACCGCCACCGCCACCCGAGGAACCGCCGCCGCCCGAGCCACCGGTCGAGCTGCTCGTCGAGCTTCCGGAGTACGACGAGGAGGCGGTGCTGGAGATCGAACTGATGCTGGAGGCGAACAGCACCGCGTTGAACGTACTCGATCCGGAGTACCAGTCGGGCGCGGCATCGGTGTAGAACTTGCCGAGCTCCTGAGCCCAGCGGTTCTCGAGGCTGAACAGCACGGCGTAGGGCAACAGCTTCTCGTAGACCTTCAGCACCTGGGCCGGGTCGTTCGTTGCCACCGGGGTGCGCTCGGCGCCCTCAGGGCTCTGCAGCACCCTGATGCGATCCTGCTCGGCCACCTTGATGAACAACTCGAGCCCCTTGAGGTGATCGCGCAACTCTGCGCCGGCATCGGTGAGCGGCTTGCGCGCTGCCGTGCTGAACACGATGAATGCGGCGATGACCACCGGAATCACGACCAGGAACGGGATGACGCCGCCGAGCGCGAGCCCGCCGAGCGCGATCGCGAAGAACACGGCGCCGATCACCGAGAGCACCGCGATGGCCAGCGGGAAGAACGAGGTGCCGAATGGCACCTTCTTGAGCCATCCACCGGTCACGGCGCCGGCCTTCGCCGCGGCCACCATGGCGCGCACCCTGGCGCTGAGGGTGACATCCGTTGACGACATCGTGTACTGCGCGCCGACGACCGGGGAGTAGCCGAACAGGGCGGTCACTACCTGCCAGGACCCACCATCCAGCCCCTCTCCGTTGAGCAGCTGGAGCGTGTACACCGGCTTCTTGGAGAACCACGCGGTGGACTCGGTCTCGATGATCCGGATGTTGCCGTTGACCGCGAGGTCGATGAAACTCGCTGCAGCAGCGCGAGTGGTCTTCTGCAGCACGACCGCGTCGGTGAAGATGCCATCCCCCTTCGGCGGGGCGTACTCGGCGATGATCGTGGGCCGGCCCTTGCCGTCGGCGAGTTTGGTGCGGCGCAGGATCAGTGCCCAGACTGCTGCGATCACGCTGCCGCCGACGGTGAACAACTGCAAGAAGCTGAGCGGGCTCGCGAAGTAGCGGTCGTCGCGCGCCGTGAAGGTGTGCGGATCGAAACCGATCGATACCGTCACGTTCTCGAACGGATCGATGCTGTCGGCGTTCGCCGTGAACAGCGTTTCGCCATCAGCCTCCGTCGAGGTGATGTCGCAGGGGGTCGTGGCACCCTCGTCACCGCGGTAGCACGCGCTCTGGCCCGTGAGGTGCCCGGCGAGGTCGGCCGGAACGTGCACGGTGGCAGATACGCTCCCGAATGGCTGCTGCCAGCCGGTGCCGTTGGTGTCCCAGTAGAACTCGTCGTCGTTGGTGTCGGCGAAGAAGTCGGTCACGTTGTGCTGCGTGTAGGTGATCACGTAGGTCTGCACCCCGTGCACGAACACACCCGAGTTGTCGTCGCGGATCACGATCTCGTGGAAGTCGCCGTCGCCGCTGCTCTCGTTATCGGTGGCGTCATGCCAATCGCGCGGGGCGCCGTTCTCGTCGGTGACCGAAACGATCTGGATGTCGGTGGGGTGCCCCTGGTAGGTATCAATCAGCGCGCGCAGGATGCCGTGGTTCTGGTCGAAGTCCGGGAAGACGGCGACGAGGGTTTCGACGGTCTTGAGGGTGGAGCGTCCGTCCGCGTCCTGGCCCAGATAGTAGTCGGCGGAGAAGCTCTGGAACGTGAAGTCGTTGGCGTCTCCGGGCAGCACGAGCGCAGCGGCATCCGCTTGCGGAGTGGGCGCACCCGGGGCAGCGGATGCCGACCCGGCCACACCGAGCAGGGAGAACGCGGACAGCGCCACGAGCACGGTCCACTGCAGCAGTCTTCGCATGATGCTCCCGAGCTCGATGTCGACGGACGGTACTTACGGTACTGGCAAGCGCGGGTGAGTGCGAGGCGCTCTGGGCAGCGCGCGCACACAGCACGGGCCTAGAGTCGGACCATGCCCGTCGAGCCAGCCGTCGCCCGCCTGCAGGAGCTCGTCCGCATCCCGACGATCTCGCGCGTCGACGAGACGGCCGTGAACTGGCTGGAGTTCGAGCGGTTCATCGCCACACTCGAGAAGCTCTATCCGCTGGTGCATGAGCACCTCGAGTGCGAGCGAGTGGCCGGCCACTCGCTACTTTTTCGGTGGGCGGGGAGGTCGCCCGGGAACCCCGCGGTTCTCATGGGTCACTACGACGTCGTCCCGGCCACCGACGAGGGGTGGGACCACCCCGCGTTCGGCGCTGAGGTGACCGGTGAGGGCGACGAACGCGTGTTGTGGGGCCGCGGCACCATCGACGACAAGGGCGCCGTCGTGAGCATCCTGGAGGGCGTGGAGGCCCGGTTGCGCGACGGATTCCAGCCCGAGCACGATGTGTACCTCAGCTTCGGTCACAACGAGGAGACCACCGGGGAAGGCGGTGCGGCCGCCGCCGCCCTGCTCAGGGAGCGGCGCATCCGCCCTGCCCTCGTGCTCGATGAGGGCGGCGCGGTCGTCGAGGGCATCTTCCCCGGCGTCACTGATCCCATCGCCGTCGTTGGCGTGAGCGAGAAGGGCACAACCAACGTTCACCTGACCGTTGACCAGGTGGGCGGCCACGCCTCGACTCCCCCGCGGATGACCGCGACGGTGCGCCTGGCGCGCGCGATCACGCGGCTCAACCGCCGACCGTTCCCTGCCCGGTTCTCGCCGGCTAACCTCGAGATGATCCGCACCGTGGGCGCGCACGCGACGCAGCCGCTGCGCTTCGTGTTCACCCAGCTCTGGCTGACCCGCCTGCCGCTGCTTGGGCTGTTCACGCGGCTCGGCGACGAGACCAACGCAATGACCCGCACCACGCAGGCGGTGACCATGCTCAGTGCGAGCGACGCCGAGAACGCCCTCGCCGAAACCGCGACCGCCAACGTGAACGTGCGGGTCGCCGTGGGGTCGTCGGTGGCCGACGCTGTGGCCCACATCCGCCGAGCCATCCACGACGACGACGTCCGGGTCGAGGTGGTGCGCCCGAACGAACCCTCCCCGATGTCGCCGAGCACCGGTCCGGCCTGGG
>JBDUEC010000241.1:0-3446 GCA_040002655.1 Rhodoglobus sp.
GGTTGCCGGAGGCGTCGGGCGCGCGGAACTCGATGCGCTTGGCCTTCGGGTTGGTGCCCGTGATCGGAATGCGGATCGCGGCCGAACGGTTTCCGGCCGAGTAGACCAGGTTGACCGGAGCCTCGAAGCCGGGGATCAGGCGACGGTACGAGTTGAGCGTCGGGTTCGTGAACGCGAGCACAGCGGGAGCGTGCTTGAGCAGGCCACCGATGTACCAGCGGGCGAGGTCGGAGAGTCCGCCGTAGCCCTTCTCGTCGTAGAACAACGGGTCCTTGCCGTTCCAGAGCGACTGGTGGGTGTGCATGCCCGAGCCGTTGTCGCCGAACAGCGGCTTCGGCATGAAGGTCGCGACCTTGCCCCACTCCAGCGCCGTGTTCTTGACGATGTACTTGAACTTCAGAATGTCGTCCGCCGCGTGCACCATCGTGTCGAAGCGGTAGTTGATCTCGGCCTGGCCACCGGTGCCCACCTCGTGGTGAGCGCGCTCGAGGATGAGGCCGGCGTCGATCAGCTTGAGGCTGATGTCGTCGCGCAGGTCGGCCTGCTTGTCGACGGGGGAGACCGGGAAGTAGCCGCCCTTGAACGGGGTCTTGTTACCGAGGTTGCCACCCTCCTCGACGCGGCCGGAGTTCCAGGCGCCCTCTTCGGAGTCGACCGACCAGAAGCTGCCGTTCTGCTTCGTGTCGTAACGCACATCGTCGAAGATGTAGAACTCGGCCTCGGGGGCGAAGTATGCGGTGTCTGCGATACCGGTGGAGGCGAGGTACTTCTCAGCCTTCTTGGCAACCTGGCGCGGGTCACGGCCGTACAGCTCCCCGTTGCGCGGGTTGTAGATGTCGAAGACCATGATCAGCGTGCGCTCGGTGCGGAACGGATCGACGTAGCACGTCGTCACGTCCGGAATCAGCTGCATGTCCGACTCGTGAATTGAAGCGAATCCTCGGATCGATGAGCCATCGAATAGCTGGCCGACGGAGAAGAACTCCTCGTCAACGGTCGATGCGGGGATGTTGAAGTGCTGCTGCACACCGGGGAGGTCGGTGAAGCGAATATCAAGGAACTTGACGTCAGTGTCCTTGATGAACTTGAGCACTTCGGAAGAATCACTGAACATGTGAAGGACTCCAATGAGCTTGGTGCGTGGTAGCTGCAGTCGCAGCCACACTGAGGGTATGCGGGCGCCGTTTCGCCGGAGTCACGCAATTGTTTCCGGCATGTTACGTGTCCCGCGCTGGGTAGTCTTGACGGGTGTCAAGCCCAGCAAACACCACAAGCGGATGGCCGGGCAAGCAACTCGGGCTGCCAGAGTCGGGTCCGCGGTCGGTCGCGAGGCTCGGTCGCCGCATCATCGCCCTGGCGATCGACTGGGGCACCGCTGTGCTCATCTCGGTGGCGTTCTTCCACTACGACGGATTCGCCACCCTGGCGATCTTCGCGATCGCGCAGATCGTGTTCCTGCTCACGGTCAACGGCAGCATCGGCCACCTGATCCTGGGCATGCGGGTCGTTCCGATTGCCGGCGGCTACCTGGGGCCGTGGCGCCCGTTCGCGAGAACCGTGCTGCTGTGCCTCGTGATCCCGGCGGTCATCTGGGACACCGACCAGCGCGGTATGCACGACCGGCTGGTCGGCACCGTGTTAGTCCGCCGGTAGGCGGATCGACTAGCGCGGTCGCGGCGCGCGAGCCTTCATCGGGTCGATCCCCTTGGGGATCGGCAGTCCGTTCTTGCCGAGCGAGTTGAGGCGGTTGGACACGGCCAGGATCTCCGGCTTGCGGAGGGCGTTCTTGATGCTGCGGAGCTTGGACGGGAGCTTGTAGAGCGGCGTCGACTCGGCATCCGGCCCGACGTAGAGGAACGTCACCGGCACGTTCGGCAGGATGCGCGCGACGTTGCGGCGCTCACCCTCGAGCATCGGTTGGGTGCGGCTGCGTGGCCCTTCGCCGATGAGTGCGACTCCACCGCGACCGACGGCGCGGTAGACGGCGTCCTGGGTCTTGGGGCTGACGGTCACGGGCATCTCGCTCGCGGTCCAGCCGCGGCGCAGGGAGCTCTTGAGCACGGCTCCGACGGCGCCGGGCTGACCCTCGATCTGCGAGTAGGCCGCCTTCTCGGCACGACGGCCGAGCACGATGAGGAACAGGAGCACACCACCAAGCACACCGGCGATGATGTACAGCACCAGGCCGAAGATGCTGTCCCGCGAGAGGAAGAACCCCAGCAGGATGCCTGCGAGCACGGGAAGCAGGAACGCCAGCAGCATGTACCAGATTGCGCTTGAGTCGTAGCGCCTCGTCATCTGGAAGACCTGGTACATCTGCTTCAGACGACCGGGTTCTTTCTGCGGCTTGGGGGCAGAGGTGGAGGTGCGTGCCATGCTTCTAGGATACGGCCACTTCGGTACGGCCGCGGGCGGCCTACTCAGTGCGGCGCCTTCGAGACGCGCCTTCGGCACTCCTCAGGACACCGCTTGGGCGAAGCCAAGGCTCGCGTCTGAGAGGTGGCGGAGCTCGTCGGGGATTGGCAGTCCCTTGCGCACCATCGACTGCGCCCAGAGGCGCCCGGCACGGTAACTCGACCGCACGAGCGGCCCGGCGAGCACGCCGAGGAACCCGATCTCCTCGGCCTCCTCCTTGATCTCCATGAACTCCTCCGGGCGCACCCAGCGGTCCACTGGCAGGTGCCTGGCGCTCGGGCGCAGGTACTGGGTCACCGTGATGATGTCGGTGCCCGCGTCGTGCAGGTCCTGCAGCGCCTGGCTGATTTCTTCGCGCTCCTCGCCCATCCCGAGGATCAGGTTCGATTTTGTGATCAGGCCGGCTGCGCGCGCCTGGGTGAGCACGTCGAGCGAGCGCTCGTAGCGGAACGCCGGGCGGATGCGCTTGAAGATTCGCGGAACGGTCTCGACATTGTGCGCGAAGACCTCCGGTCGCGAGTCGAACACCACCTGAAGTAACTCCGGATTGCCCGAGAAGTCCGTCGCGAGGATCTCCACCCCGGTGCCCGGGTTCTGGTCATGGATCTGGCGCACCGTCTCGGCGTGCAGCCACGCGCCCTCGTCGGGCAGGTCATCCCGTGCCACGCCGGTGACTGTCGCGTATCGGAGATTCATCTTCGTGACGGATTCGGCGACCCGGCGAGGCTCGTCCATGTCGTAATCGGCCGGCTTGCCCGTGTCGATCTGGCAGAAGTCGCACCGGCGCGTGCACTGGCTGCCGCCGATGAGGAAGGTTGCCTCGCGGTCTTCCCAGCATTCGAAGATGTTGGGGCATCCGGCTTCCTGGCACACGGTGTGCAGGCTCTCGCCCTTCACCAGGTTCTGCAGTTCCTTGTACTGCGGCCCCATCTTCGCCACGGTGCGGATCCACTCGGGCTTGCGCTCGATCGGTGTTTCGGCGTTGCGCACTTCGAGGCGCAACAGCTTGCGTCCACCCAGGTCGTGGCTCA
>JBDUEC010000242.1:0-3444 GCA_040002655.1 Rhodoglobus sp.
GCCGTTGCCCTCGGGGTCGGTGAAGTAGAAGGCCTTCGAGACCAGGTGGTCGGAGCTGCCGGTGAAGGTGCCCGGGTGCTTCTGCGCAACCGAATACACCGCGGCGGCGAGCGCCTCTTCGGTGTCGAACAGGATCGCGGTGTGGAAGAGGCCCGCGTCGCGCGGGCTGGCGTGCTTGAGCTCCGGTGCGTGCTTCAGGATGATGACGGGCGTCGTGCCGCGACCGAGCGTCACCGTGTCGCCGGCAGTGTCGAGCACCTGCAGCGCGACGGCATCCCGGTAGTACGCCGTCATCGCGTCCAGGTCGCCGACGCGCAGGGTGACGGCACCCATGCCGGTGTCTGCGGCCAGTTTCTCGTCGCTCATGCTGGGTGCAACACCCCAGAGACCCGCGCTATTTCAGGCGCGTGAGGTGCGAGCCGGGCGTCGGCGCAGCGCGAGCGCTGCGGCGCCGGCCAGGAGCAACGCGAACCCGGCCAGGGCGGGAGCCGTGGCATCCACTCCGGTGGCGGCGAGCACCGGCCCGGAGACCGTGAGGTCGAGGTATTCGCGCACAACTCCGCTGCCCTCACCAGCGTTGTTCATGCTCGAGAACGTGAGCTTGTGGGCGCCCGGAGTCGTCGCGGCCGGGATGGTGAGCGTGAGGGTTGCTGAGGTATCGGGAGCTCGCACGGCCGCGCCCAGGTAGACGGGCGAGGAGTAGAGGATCGCGTAGACGGTGTCATTGCCGCCCGGCTGTACAACCCAGGTGTAGGTCTTGCCCGGCTCCACCGTCGTCGGACCGCTCACCAGCGATACCGCGTCGGTGAACTCCGCCTCATCGACGAGTGCGGGAGTCACGACGAAGTTGGCCGTCGCCGGGGTGCCCACGACGGCGGTCACGTTCTGCGGGGTGGCCGGGGCGAACAGGCCCCAGTAGTCGCTTGTGGTCACAGAGTAGTCCTGCGGGTGCAGGCCCCTCAGCGAATAGGTTCCGTCGCTCGCGGAGCCGCCGCCGCGAGGGTAGTCGAGCCCGGCGCCCGTGCCCGTGACGTCGACGCTGACGGGTGATCCGATTGGGTCTACAACGGTGCCCTGGATAGTCGCACCCAGGGGGAGCACGATATCGGCGACCGCTGTGCCGCCCGCGCCAGGGACCGGCAGAACCGTGGCGGTGGCCTGGCTGTAGCCGTTCGTGTACCACGTTGGCTGGAGACCACCACCGAGCTGGTAGTCCGCAAACACCTTGACGTTGCTCGCGCCCAGTTGGCCGAACGAGTAGTTGCCCGTGGCATCGGTGTAGTCCACGTCGGCCGGCTCCGCGCCACTGTTCTCAGTGTAGAGGTCGACTTCCACGCTCTCCACGGGGTCGCCGTTGTAATCCCGGATTGTGCCCGTTACCGTGCTCTCGTCTTCGAGCGATGCGTTGAGCACCAAGGGCACTCCGTCGGCTACGGTGACGACTGCCGCCGCGGACTTCAGGTAGGTGCCGCTGTAGTACTCCGTGGCGTATCCGTCTGCGTAGAAGAACACCGTGTAGTCGCCTGCCGGGATCGTGCTAGTCGAGAAGTCCCCGTCCGCGTCGGTGTACGCGGAGCCGATTTGGGTGTCGCCTTGATAGAACTCGGCAAAGGCCTGGAAGATCGGAGTGGTGCCATCCGCTTTCGTGATCTTGCCGTGCACGTCCGTCGCGGCGAACGCAGCCTGCGGGGCGAGGAGTACTCCTGCGAAAACCAGGCCAAGGGCGAGAGCGCTGGCGGCGAGACGCTTCATGGGTTGCTCCTGTCGTGCTGCAACGTGGCGGGCGCGCGCGCGGCGATCCAACCTAGCACGTGACTTCCTCTCAGAAACAGCGATCGGAGCGATCTCGGCGGCGTCAGGTGCGCGGTGCCCGGCGCGCGTACAGCACGACCGCGAGGCCGGCGAGCAGGGTAAGCAGAGCGCCAGCAGTGCCGAACAGTGGATCGACACCAGTCTTCGCGAGGCTCGCGGCCGTGACCGCGATCTCCAGGTATTCGCGGCTGATGCTCGTTCCCTGCTTGTCAGTGCGGTAGCTCGAGAAAGTGAGCTTGTGGGCTCCGGCGACAGTGTCGGCCGGGATGGTGAGGGTCAGGGTCGCCGTATTGTCCGGGTTGCGCACGGCGCCGCCAAGATACACCGGGTTGGAGTAGAGGATCGCGAACACGTTCGCGTCGCCGTTAGTGTCGACGACCCAGGTGTACGTCTTGCCGGCCTCCACCGAGGTGGGGCCGCTCACGGGAACTGCGGCATCGAAGAACTCCGACTCGTCGGGCAGTCGCGGCGAGACGACCAGGTTGGCCGTTGCGGGCGATCCGACGACCGCGGTGACTGCCGCGGGAACCGCTGGAGCGAAGAAGTCGGTCTGGTCATCCGTTGTCACGTTGTAGGCCTGCGGGCGAAGCCCCGGGATCGAGTAGACGCCGCCGAGGTTGTTGGATTGCCCACTCAGCGCGTAGTCCAACCCGGCGCCCTCGGCGCTCACCTGCACGCTCACCGGCGAACCGAGCGGGTCGACCACAGTTCCGGTGATCTCCGCACCCAGAGCCAGTTGCACGTCGATCCCGGTTAGGTGGCTTCCGAACGACGGAACGGTGAAGGCTGTCGCAGTGGCTTGCGAGTAGCCGGTGGTGTACCAGGTGTCCTGGAGGTTGTCGTTCTGATAGAACACGTCCACCTTGTAGTCGCCGGGAGCGAGCTGGTCGAAGCTGTACGCGCCGCTCACATCAGTGGCGGTGCTATTGATCGGGACCCATCCGGCATTCGCCGAGTACAGCACCGCAAACGCGCCGACCACCGGGGCGTTCAGGTAATCGGTGACGGTTCCCGCGATCGTCGACTCCGGCTTGAGGGACGCGTTGATCGTGGTCGTCAGCGAGTCGGTCACGCTGACGACGCTCGCCAGGGCGAGGTCGTAGGTGTCGTCGTAGTACTCGGTCGCGTATCCGGGGGCGCTGATCGAGACGGTGTACGTGCCGGACGCGAACGTGCTCGTGAATTGTCCGGTTGCGTCGGTGAAGAAGTTGTTCGACCCGTTGGCGACCGCGAACTGAACTGTTGCGCCGTTGATCGGCAGGCTGGTCGCCGCATCGGTGATGGTGCCGTTGATCGTTCCGTCTGCGAAGGCGGCCGTGGCGGGCGCGATGAGCACTCCGAGCATGGCGACGGCGATCGCTGCGAGGGCGGCAATGGTCTTCTTCACGGTCGGGCTCCAGTTCAATGAGCCAATGGCAAATGCCACGGACCGCCCAACCATAGCAGTCGGGTGAGCCAATGGAACACCGCTTTCGCGGGTCAGAGCACCTTCTCGTAGCAGAGCGAGATCGCCGAATCGGCGTAGTAGCCGAAGTTGGGAATGCGGGTGTAGCCCTCCCGCTCATAGAAGCGGATGGCATCCGGCTGCCGGTTGCCAGTTTCCAGCACAAGACGGCGATAGCCGCGATCACG
>JBDUEC010000243.1:0-3391 GCA_040002655.1 Rhodoglobus sp.
ATCCCGTTCATCTCCTCGGTCGAGGAGGCGCGGGAGGTGGTGGCCAGGCTGGACGCGGTCCTCGACGCGAGCGAGCGGACGCCTCTCGTCTTCACGACCGCCGCGAGCAACGAGGTGCGCCTCGAGCTGCACCGGACCCGCTGCCCGGTGATCGACTTCTTCGACATGCACATGCATCAGGTCGAGGCCATCCTCGACACCCCCGGCGAGCGGCTCGCGGCCCGGCTGCACGGAGTGGGCGACATCAAGCGCTACAACAGCCGGATGCAGGCGATCGAGTACACCATCGAGCACGACGACGGCCAGAGCGTGCGCAGCCTCGACAAGGCCGACGTGATCCTGCTGGCGCCCTCGCGGTGCGGCAAGACACCGACGGCGATGTACCTCGCCCTCCAGCACGGCCTGTTCGTCGCGAACTACCCGATCGTCGAGGAGGACCTCGAGATCACCGAGCTCCCCCGGCCCGTCCGGGAGCTGCACGATCGGTGCTTCGGGCTGATGACCTCCCCCCAGCGACTCTCCGCCGTACGTCAGGAGCGGCGACCCAACTCGCAGTACGCCTCGCTCGACCAGTGCACCTTCGAGCTCCGCCGCACCGAGTCGATGTTCAAACGCCACCACCTGCCGGTCGTCGACTCCTCCACCAAGTCGGTCGAGGAGATCTCGACGATGATCCTGCAACGCCTGAAGACCATGAACACGAAGAAGATGCAGCAGTGACCAGCCACTCACCCAGGAGCCAGCCATGACCGAGAACGACCCCGTGAACGTGAGGGCCTTCGCCGACATCGGCCTCTCCGACCTCGAGCAGGTCGGGGGCAAGAACTCCTCTCTGGGTGAGATGGTCAGCAACCTGTCGTCGCTGGGCGTCCGGGTGCCGGACGGGTTCGCCACGACGGCCGAGGCCTTCCGACGCTTCATCGGTGACACCGGCCTGGCCGAGAAGATCTCGGGGCAGCTCAAGAACCTCGACACCGACGACACCCGCGCGCTCGCCGAGACCGGCAGGACGATCCGCGACGAGGTCGCCCACCAGCCGTTCCCCGAGGACCTCGAGGCAGACGTGCGGGCGGCGTACGAGCGGCTCGTGGACGGGCGCGAGGACGTGTCGTTCGCCGTGCGCTCCAGCGCGACGGCCGAGGACCTGCCCGACGCCTCGTTCGCCGGCCAGCAGGAGACGTTCCTGAACATCAAGGGGATCGACGGCGTCCTCCAGGCGATCCGTGAGGTGTTCGCCTCGCTCTACAACGACCGGGCCATCGCCTACCGCGTGCACCACGACTTCGACCACGACTCCGTCGCCCTGTCCGCCGGCGTGCAGCAGATGGTCCGCTCCGACATCGGCGCCTCGGGCGTGATGTTCACGATGGACACCGAGTCCGGGTTCGACGACGCGGTGTTCATCACCTCCTCCTACGGTCTCGGCGAAGCGGTGGTCCAGGGCGCGGTGAACCCCGACGAGTTCTACGTCTACAAGCCGGCCCTGCGCGCCGGTCGTCCGGCGGTGCTCAAGCGCGGGGTGGGCTCCAAGGCGATCAAGATGGTCTACACCGAGGACCCGACGGTCGGGAAGACCACCGAGTTCGTCGACACCGACGAGGCCGAGCGCCCGCTGCTCAGCCTCACCGACGCCGAGGTCGAGCAGCTCGCGAAGCACGCGCTGACCATCGAGGAGCACTACGGCCGCCCGATGGACATCGAGTGGGGCAAGGACGGTCTCGACGGTGAGCTCTACGTCCTGCAGGCACGGCCGGAGACGGTGATGTCGCGCGCCGGCGTACGCCAGCGCTTCCGGATGGGCGAACGGGGCGAGGTCGTCGTGGAGGGTCGGGCGATCGGCCAGAAGATCGGCGCCGGCAAGGTGCGCGTGATGACCTCCATCGAGCAGATGCACGAGTTCAACCAGGGCGAGGTGCTGATCGCCGACATGACCGACCCCGACTGGGAGCCGATCATGAAGCGGGCCTCCGCGATCGTGACCAACCGGGGTGGACGCACCTGCCACGCCGCGATCATCGCCCGCGAGCTCGGCATCCCTGCTGTGGTCGGAACCGGCGACGCCACCGCCTCGCTCGAGGACGGTCGGGCCGTCACGGTGTCGTGCGCGGAGGGCGACACCGGCTTCGTCTACGAGGGGGAGCTCGACTTCACCGTCGAGGAGCAGGAGATGTCGGCGATGCCGGAGATCGGCACCAAGATCATGATGAACGTGGGGACGCCCGAGCAGGCGTTCACGTTCGCGCAGCTGCCCCACCAGGGCGTGGGCCTGGCGCGCCTCGAGTTCATCATCAACCGGCAGATCGGCATCCACCCCAAGGCGCTGCTCGACCTGGACACCCTCGAGGAGCCGCTGAGGACGCAGGTGCAGGAGTCCATCGCGGCGTACGCCGGCCCGCGCGAGTTCTTCGTGCAGCGGGTCGCCGAGGGGGTCTCGATGATCGCGGCCGCGTTCGCCCCGCACCCGGTGATCGTGCGGATGAGCGACTTCAAGTCCAACGAGTACGCCAACCTGGTCGGCGGTGAGCTCTACGAGCCCGACGAGGAGAACCCGATGATCGGCTACCGCGGCGCGTCGCGGTACCTCTCCCCCGACTTCGTCGACTGCTTCGCGATGGAGGCCGAGGCGCTGAAGTACGTCCGTGACGAGATGGGGCTGACCAACGTCAAGATCATGATCCCGTTCGTGCGGACCACCAAGGAGGCCAAGGGCGTCATCGACCTGCTGGCCGAGCACGGACTGGTGCGCGGCGAGAACGACCTCCAAGTGATCATGATGTGCGAGGTCCCCTCCAACGCGATCCTGGCCAAGGAGTTCCTCGAGCACTTCGACGGGTTCTCGATCGGGTCCAACGACATGACCCAGCTGACCCTGGGCCTGGACCGCGACTCGTCCCTGGTCGCCGGCTCGTTCGACGAGCGCGACCCCGCAGTGCTCTTCATGCTCGAGCGCGCCATCACGGCCTGCCGCGAGGCCGGGAAGTACGTCGGGATCTGCGGCCAGGGGCCCAGCGACCACCCGGACCTGGCCGAGTGGCTCCTCAAGCAGGGCATCGAGTCGATGTCGCTGAACCCCGACACGGTCGTCGACACCTGGCTCAGCCTGGGCAAGGTCACCACCTGACCAGTGGCCCGCACCCGCACCGCGCCCGTTGCCGCACCAGTCCGTCATCGCGGGCCTCCTGCGGTTCCGGAGCGCGCGGCGCGGTCTGAGTCGCGTGTCGCCTCGCTCCTTCTCATGTGCTGATCGTCACCCGTGGGCGCCCTTGGGCAGGGGGTCGCTCGCGACGGACCGGGAGCCGGAGGCACCCAGTAGTCCGACATCCGGACGCTCGTTTGCGGGCAAACGGGGTGGTTCTCCACGACTCGCCGAGTCGATTCGCCGAGCGGACTA
>JBDUEC010000244.1:0-3380 GCA_040002655.1 Rhodoglobus sp.
CGGTCAACCCGGAGGTGGACGCCATTCACATCGGACTCGTGGGGCTCAACGGCAGAATCCTCGCCAAGATGCGTTTTCCGACCACCAAGGCACCCACGCCGGCGGAGGTCGTCACCATGAGTGCTGCCGCCATCCCAGGGCTGTTGTCCGGTCGCGATCCGGCCCTCCGTGTCATGGGCGTCGGCATCGCGGTGCCGGGCCAGGTGCGCCTCTCCGACGGCGAGGTGCGTGACGCCACCCACATGGGCTGGATCGATGAGCCTCTCGCGCGCATGATGACGGACCAGACCGGATACCCCACCTGGGCCGCGAACGCCGCCAACCTCGGAATGCGTGCAGAGAGCGTCTTCGGCGCGGGCAGGGATGCCGAGGATTTCATCTACTTCATCGGTGGATCGAGCGGCATCGGGGGCGGGGCGATGACCGGCGGCCGGTTGCTCATCGGGGCCACGGGCTACGCGGGGGAGTTCGGCCACAGTTTCGTGCGCAGCGACGGCAAGGCGTGTTCGTGCGGTTCGAGCGGATGCCTGGAGGCCGAGGTGACCCAGGCCGACCTGCTCCACGCGGTGGGGTTGGCCCCAGACGAATCGGATCAGCTCGGGTCCCGCCTGGCCGACAGCACGGACCCGGTCGTGCGTGCCCTTGTGGGCGACCAGTTGGCGCTCCTGGCGATCGCCGTGAGCAGCGCGGTCAACCTGTTCAACCCGAACATGGTCGTGCTCGGCGGATTCCTCGGTGACCTGTACCGGGCCGGCGGCAGTGACGGCCGCGCACTATACCGGCGCTCGATCAAGGCGGCCCGCGACGACATCCGGGTCGAACTTGCCGCACTGGGCTCGGAGCAGTTGATGATCGGCGCGGGGGAACTCGTGTTCTCCGAGCTCATCGCGGACCCGGCGGGTTTTCTCGCCTGAGGCTCGATCTCGACGAATTGTCGACGATTGTTGCTGAGGCAAACTTTCGTACCGGCGCCCCGTTGCCAACGGGGAGTACCGTAGTTACGAGCGTGCAACTCCGCAGCACGACGATCGCGCTCTTGCGCAATCTCCCTTGATGTATGTATGTTGTCCATTACAACAAACGGCATCGGAGTGGCTGCCTGTATCGAGCGGCCCTCCTTTACAAGGAGGTACAAGATGCGCAAGAGACCAATTGTCGCGGGGGCCATTCTGGCCACGGCCGCCATACTGCTCGCCGGATGCGCGAGCGCGGCGCCGACGAGCACCACGATCGACACGAACCCGAGCGGCGAGGGCAAGACACTCACCCTCTGGGACTACGAGGACGACACCAGCGCCATGGGCATTGCCTGGAACGCGGCGATCAAGAAGTTCGAAGAGGAGACGGGTGCGACCGTCAAGTTCGAGGCGAAGAGCTTCGAGCAGATCCGCTCAACCGCCAGCCAGGTTCTCAACTCTGACGCGGCGCCCGACATTCTCGAATACAACAAGGGCAACGCGACCGCCGGGCTGCTCTCCAGCCAGGGGCTGCTGACCAACCTGGACGCGGCCGTGGCGGCCTACGGCTGGGACAAGAAGCTCGCCGACTCGCTGCAGACCACGGCGAAGTACGACGACAAGGGCATCATGGGCAGCGGGAGCTACTACGGCATCCCGAACTACGGCGAATTCGTCGAGGTGTACTACAACAAGGACGCATTCGCGAAGTACGGCATCGAGGTTCCGAAGACCTTCGAGGAGTTCGAGGCTGCGCTGCAGACCTTCAAGGACAACGGGATCACCCCGCTCGCTGAATCTGCCGCCGAGTACCCGCTCGGCCAGCTGTTCTACCAGCTCGCGCTGAGCAAGGCCACGCGCCAGTGGGTGAACAACTACCAGCTGTACGCGGGCAAGGTCGACTGGCAGGACGAGGACTTCACCTTCGCCGCCAACACGATCAAGGACTGGGTGGACAAGGGGTACATCAGCAAGGACTCGACGGGACTGAAGGCCGAGGATGCTGGGGTCAGCTTCATCAACGGCACCAGCCCCATCTTCTACTCCGGCAGCTGGTGGTACGGCCGCATGGTCACCGACGTGAAGACCTTCGACTGGGGCACCTTCCTGTTCCCCGGCGCGAAGCTCTCGCCCGGCTCCTCTGGCAACCTCTGGGTCGTTCCGGAGAACGCCACAAACAAAGATCTCGCCTACAAGTTCATCGACATCACGATGAGCCCCGAGATCCAGGCTCTCATCGGCAACAACGGTGGAATTCCGGTGGCAGCTGACGCGTCGGCGATCACCGATCCGAAGAGCAAGGAGTTGATCGACAACTTCAACACGCTCACCGGGCAGGACGGGCTGGCCTTCTACCCCGACTGGCCCACCCCGACCTTCTATGACCAGCTGAACGCTGGACTGCAGGAGCTGGTGAACGGCACCAAGTCCCCGAAGGATGTTCTCACCGAGCTGGGCGACGAGTACCAGTCCGGCGTGGACGACATCAAGTAACTGGACTCACGGTGGGGGTGCTTCGGGTCATCCCCACCGTGCCATTCCCGCACCACGAAAGACAGGCACACATGGCTTCCGTACCGATCGTCGCGCGTCCGCGGTCGCTGAGCCCCGACGAGCACTCGCTCCTGCCGAACAGCGGCAGGGGATGGCGGGGTTCGTTCTGGCTCTACCTGATCCCCGGCTTCATCCTCTTCGCCGTCGTGATCCTGGTCCCCCTGCTCTGGAACATCTTCCTGAGCTTCACCGAGTGGCGCGGCATCAAGCCACCGATCTGGATCGGTCTCGACAACTGGGTGAAGCTGTTCCAGGACGAGAAGTTCTGGACCTCGTTCCTGAACAGCATCGCGATGATTGTCGCGATGGTGATCGTGCCGACGCTGCTGGGGCTCTTCCTCGCGGCCGTGCTGTTCGACCTGGTGGGCAAGAAGTTCGGCGGTCGCGTCGCGAGCTTCCTGCGTGCCACCTACTACCTTCCGCAGATTCTGCCCGTGGCGATCGCCGCGATCGTGATCGGCTGGATCCTGCGCCCCGAGAACGGTGCGCTGAATACCGTGCTCGAGGCCGTGGGGCTGGGCAACCTTCAGCACAACTGGCTCGGCAGCCCCGACACTGCGCTGCTCAGCATCATGTTCGTGATGGTCTGGGTGCAGCTCGGCTACCCCGTGGTGATCTTCATGGCGGCGCTGCAGAGGGTCGATCCGGAACTCTACGAGGCGGCGGAGCTCGATGGCGCCAACTGGTTCCAGAGGTTCCGTTGGATCACCGTGAGCATCATCCGGCCGGAGATCTTCGTGGTGACCCTCACCTGCACGATCGCGGCCCTGAAGGTCTTCGGCCCGATCTACACGCTCACCCGCGGTGGGCCGGGCACGAGCACGATCGTGCCGAGCTACTACTCGTACAGCGAGTTCTTCCAGAACCAGC
>JBDUEC010000245.1:0-3361 GCA_040002655.1 Rhodoglobus sp.
GGCTGGTGCCCGAAGAACTCGTCGTTCATGAACCGCGGGCGGATCACCTTGGACGGAAGTGGCTCGCGACTTGTCGTGGCCAGGGCCCGGTTTTCAACAGTTGCCACTAAAGTTCTCCGAACTCGGGACTACACCGACTACCCCCGGACGGGGGTAGACGACACTAAAGCAGGTCGTCGGCGTCGTGTCCACGCCCCCGTTTCTGGGTGTGGATAACCTCGCCTGACGTTCGGGGGCGCTGGCTACCGTCTGCCTATGCGCTGGGACAATCTCTTCGACGACCTTGAGGGCCAACTTGAGCTCGAGCTGGGTGCCGAGGAGACCGACCTGCAGGCCGAGGAGGAGCGGCTGCGGCTCGGCAGGCTCTCGATTCGCGACCGGGTCATGTCGGTACACGATGCAGAGGCGCGCGGCTCGGCCTATGCGATCCGGATCGACCTGAGCAACGGCGACCGGCTTGCGGTGCGACCAATGGCATTCGGCCGCGACTGGTTCTCGGCCGACCTTCTCGACGAGTCGTCGCGGCGCTCGCAGTGCATCGTGCCGTTCGCATCGATCTGCGGCTTGGTGCTGACCCGCGAGCAGGTGGTGGCGAGCCTGCGGGCGCGCCCGGAGGACGAGTCCGAACGATCGCTGGCCGCGCGGCTGGGTCTGCCGTTCGTGCTGCGTGACCTCTGCCGGCGACGCAAATCGCTCGAAGTGCGAACGCCCGGCGCCGCCTTCTTCGGCACGATCGACCGGGTGGGTCGTGATCACCTCGACCTCGCGGTGCACGAGGCGGGCGAGGCCCGCCGCGAATCCGCTGTGACCCAGTACCGCATCGTGCTGATGAGCCACGTGGCGCTGGTGAAGCTCTAGTTCGAACCGGGGCGACCGAACGAGAGTTCGGCGATGTTCGAGAATTCGGACTGGTTCCACAGGTTCATGCGCCTGGTCTCCTCGTACTTGCCCTCGATGTACGCCTCAAGCACCGAGCGCTCGACTCGCCACTGGGCGCCGACCTTGATCGCCGGCAACTCGCCCGAGCGCACGAGCGCGTAGCCCTGGGTCGTGGTGAGACTCAGCACCTCCGCCGTGTCGGCGAGGGTGAGGAAGCGACCGAGGGCGCCGGCTGAAGTCGCGTCGTTCATGCGTCGATTATGCGGCGGCGCACCCGGCGCGAACCGGGCTGTGGATAACTTCGACTCCCGAAGCCCGCCGCTCGTGACCATGGTGACCTCACCGGAACAAGCACGAGGAGCAGCTGTGGCACCACTCGGCAAGGGCGCGAAGACGACCTTCTGGATCGACCCGCGCTTCATCATCGGCTTGCTCCTCGTCGCGTCGTCGGTCGGCGGCGTCTACGCGGTCGTCACCGCAGCGGATACCACCGTGCCCGCTTACACCGCCCGTGACGCGTTGAGCCAGGGGCAGGTGGTGCACCTCGACGACCTCGTGGAGTCCCACGTGCGACTGGACGGGGCGAACGACCTGTACCTGCTCGAAGGGGACGTGCCCGCGGCCGGGCTGGTGGTCACGAAGCCCGTGGCGGCGGGCGAACTGGTGCCGGCATCCGCTGTGGGCGCTGAGGCCGGGCAGAGGTTCGCGTCAGTTGTGCTCACCCTCACCAGCCAACTGCCCGGTTCGGTGGATGCCGGCTCATCGGTCGACCTGTGGTCCGCGAAGGAGACGAAGGAGGGGTTCGGTGCGCCGACGGTGCTGGTGTCGTCTGCGACGGTGGTGCGGCTCGTCGAGAGCGAGGGGCTCGTCGTCGACAAGTCGGTGGCGACCGTGGAGGTGCTTGTGCCCAAGTCGAAGATCGCGCGGGTGCTCGAGGCGGTCGCCAATGGTGACGCGCTCTCGATGGTGCCGGTCAGCATCCCGGCGAAGGGCTGAGCCGTGGCCAGCATCGCGCTCGCGCTGCCGATCGAGGCGGAGGATCGCGTTGCCGCCGAGGCGGTCAGGCACGGCCACGAGGTGGTCGCGCGCTGCTCCAGCGCAGACGAACTGGCGTCGCGGGCTGAGAGTCTCGGCTCCGCGGTCGCGATCGTCTCGGCGGCCGAGCGCTATCTCACCGCCCGGCTGCTCGCCCGCTGCGATGAGGCGGGGGTGAGCGTGATCGCCCTGGTCGGCTCCGAGACGGAGCGCCGGCACGCAGCGGCGGTCGGCCTGTTCGAGACGGTCGAAGCGGATGCCTCCTGGCCCGAGATCGAGCAGGCGATGAGTATCACCCGCCCAACCCAACAGCCGTCGTCGCCCTCGCTCGATCGCGGACAGGTGATCACCGTCTGGGGACCGGCCGGCTCGCCCGGCCGCACCACCCTCGCGATCGCGATCGCTGCCGAGATTGCCGCCGCCGGGTATTCGGTCGCGCTCGGCGACGTCGACACCCACAGTGCATCGGTCGCGCCCGCTCTCGGCATGCTCGACGAGGCGCCCGGCTTCGCTGCAGCCTGTCGGCTGGCGGGTTCCGACAGCCTCACCCAGGCCGAGTTCGAGCGCATCGGGCAGCGTTACGAGGCGCGCGACGGCGGGTTCTGGGTGCTCACGGGCATCGGCCGGCCGAGCCGCTGGCCGGAGCTGTCGTCGGACCGCGTGGTCGGCGTGATTCGCGAGAGCACCAAGTGGGTCGACTTCACCGTGCTCGACACCGGCTCAAGCCTCGAGAACGACGAGGAGATCTCGAGCGACTTGTTCGCGCCACGTCGCAATGCCGCAACCGTCACGGCGCTGCGGGAGGCGGACCACGTGATCGCGGTCGGCTCTGCGGACCCGGTGGGCCTGTCGCGCTTCCTGCGTGCGCACGTTGACCTCGTCGAGACCGCATCCACCAGTCGCATGACTGTGGTGATGAACAAGGTGCGAGCGTCGGCGATCGGGCTCGGTCCGGCCGCGCAGGTCGTGCAGACGTTGTCGCGCTTCGGCGGGATCGAAACCCCCGTGCTCGTTCCGCACGATTTGGCGGCCTTCGACGCCGCGATCCTGAGTGGTCGGATCCTGACAGATGTCGCGCCCAAGTCGCCCGCGCGACTCGCGATCCGCGACCTGGTCGCGCAGCGCATCCTGCCGCAGAAGGTGGAGCAGCGCGCGCCGCGCTGGCGGCGCAAGCGCCTCGAGGTCGCGACGCCGTAGCCGCATCCGCCGACCGGCTACCCTTGAACGGTGTCGACGCTCAGTGATCTCGTGCAGGCCCAGGGGCGCTCCAGCGAGGCGGACATCGAGTGGCTGCACCTTCTGGTCGGCGACTGGCAGTTACTGGCCGACCTCGCGTTCGCCGACATCGTGCTCTGGGTGCCGAGCAAAGACGACAGCTTCGTCGCCGTGGCGCACGCCCGCCCGTCCAGCTCCGCCACGCTCTTCTACCGCGACTTCGTGGGGCAGG
>JBDUEC010000246.1:0-3359 GCA_040002655.1 Rhodoglobus sp.
TGGCGTCGGTGCGCAGTGGCTGCTCGTCGATCTCGGTCGCCGCCTGCTCGAACTGGGAGTTGTACAGCCGCGAGTACGCCTCGCCGCGCTTGATGAGCTGCTCGTGGGTGCCCTGCTCCACAATGTCGCCGTGCTCCATCACCAGGATGAGGTCGGCGTCGCGGATCGTCGAGAGCCGGTGGGCGATCACGAACGACGTGCGCCCCTTGCGGAGCGCGGCCATCGCGTGCTGCAGCAGCAACTCGGTGCGAGTGTCGACCGATGATGTCGCCTCGTCGAGGATCAACACCGACGGTTGCGCCACGAAGGCGCGGGCGATCGTGATGAGCTGCTTCTCGCCGGCGGAGACGTTGTAGGCGTCCTCGTCGAGCACGGTGTCGTAGCCATCGGGCAGCGAGTGCACGAAGCGGTCGACGTATGTGGCCTTCGCCGCCTCCAGAACCTCCTCGTCGGTCGCATCCTGGCGCCCGTAGCGGATGTTCTCGCGGATCGTTCCCGCGAACAGCCACGGATCCTGCAGCACCATGCCGGTGCGGGCACGCACATCGTGGCGACGCAGGTCGGCGATGTTCTGCCCATCGAGCATGATGCTGCCGCCGCTCAGTTCGTAGAACCGCATGATGAGGTTCACGAGCGTGGTCTTGCCCGCACCGGTCGGTCCGACGATGGCCACGGTCTGACCCGGCTTCACGCTGAACGACAGGTCGCGGATGAGGGGGCGGTCCGGTGTGTACGAGAACGCCACGTTGGTGAACGCGATGGTGCCATTCCCGTCGACCGGAGCCGGGGCATCCGCTGCGTCTGCTTCCTGCTCCTCGGCGTCGAGCAGCTCGAAGACACGCTCGGCCGAGGCGGTGCCTGACTGCACGACCGCGGCCATTCCGCCGAGCTCCGAGAGCGGCTGGGTGAACTGCTGCGAGTACTGGATGAACGCCTGCACGTCGCCGAGGCGCAGTTGCCCGCTCGCCACCATCAGCCCGCCGAGCACCGCGATGCCGACGTAGCTGAGGTTACCGACGAACATCATGCCGGGGAAGATCATTCCAGACAGGAACTGCGCCTTGAACGAGGCCTGGTAGAGCTCCTCGTTCTCTGCACGGAACTTCTCGCGGGAGTCCTGCTCGCGACCGAAGACCTTGACGAGCGCGTGCCCGGAGAACGACTCCTCGACGCGCGCATTGAGGCGCCCCATCTTGCGCCACTGGATGCCGAACGCCTTCTGTGACTTCGGCCCGATCACTCCGAAGATGAGCGCCATCAACGGAAGCGCCACGAGCGCCACCAGGGCCAGCTGCCAGGAGATCGAGAACATCAGGATCAGCACGCCGATCACCGTGAGCACCGCAGTGAGCGCCCCGGAGAGCGACTGCTGCATGGTCTGTGTGATGTTGTCGATGTCGTTGGTAACCCGGCTGAGCAGGTCACCGCGCTGCACCGTGTCGAAGTACGCCAGCGGCATGCGGTTGATCTTGGCCTCGACCGACTCGCGCAGTCGCCACATGGTGCGCACCATGATCATGTTGATGACGTAGCCCTGCACCCAGCTGAGGATGGAGGCGAACACGTACAGCAGGAGCACGACCATGAGCACCTGGCTGAGGCGCACGAAGTCGACGCCCTCGCCCGGGGTGATGTGCATCGCGCCGACGAGGTTGGCCAGGTCGTCCTGGCCGGCCGCGCGCAGCTGCTCCACGGCCTCCGCCTTGGTGGTGCCCGGCGGCAGCTTCGACGAGATGAACCCCTCGAAGATGATGTTCGTCGCTTCGCCGAGAATCTTCGGCGCCGCGACAGTGAGCACGACGCTGATCGCGCCGAGCAGTGACACCAGGGCGAACGCGAACGCGTGCGGGCGCAGCAGGCCGATCAGCCGGCGGAACGACTGGCCGAAGTTCGACGCCTTGCCGGGCGCCACACTGTCCCAGGAGCCGGACGACAGGCGGGCCTGCTCGGCGAGCTCCTGTTCGAGCAGTTCTTCCTCGGAAAGCGGGATCGGTGAGCTCATCAGTTGGCCTCCACTCCGAGTTGTGATTCGACGATCTCGCGGTAGGTCTCGCTCGACTTCAGCAGCTCCGCGTGCGTTCCGATGCCGACCATGCCGCCGTCATCGAGCACGACGATGCGATCCGCGTCGGTGATCGTGGATACCCGCTGGGCGACCACGATCTTGGTGACCTTGGGTAACTCCCGCCAGAGCGCCTGTCTGAGCCGGGCATCCGTCGTCAGGTCCAGAGCGGAGAACGAATCGTCGAACACCAGGATGTCGGGCTGGTGGATGATGGCCCGCGCGATCGCCAGCCGCTGGCGCTGGCCCCCAGACACGTTGGTGCCGCCCTGGGCGATTCGGGCGTCGAGCTTGCCGTCCATCTCCTCCACGAAATCCTTGCCCTGGGCGATCTCGAGCGCCTTCCAGATCTCCTCGTCGGTCGCATCCTCCCGGCCGAACCGCAGGTTGGATGCCACGGTGCCGCTGAACAGGAACGGTCGCTGCGGCACCAGGCCGATGCTGTTCCACAGGGTGTCGAGGTCGGCCTCGCGCACATCCACGCCGCCGACGAGCACAGCACCCCCTGTAACGTCGAACAGTCGTGGGATGAGGGAGACCAGCGTGGTCTTGCCCGCACCGGTCGACCCGACGATCGCGACCGTCTCGCCCGGCTCGGCGGTGAAGCTCACGCCCTCGAGCACCGCGTGGGATGCGCCCGGATAGCTGAATGCGGCATCCCGGAACTCGACAGAGCCCCGCGTCGGGAAGACCGTGACCGGGTTCTCCGGGCGAGCCAGGCTGGTGTCGTTGGCCAGCACCTCGCCGATTCGGTCGGCCGACACCGCGGCGCGCGGAATCATGATCGTCATGAAGCTCGCCATGAGCACACCCATCAGAATCTGCATCACGTACTGCATGAAGGCGAAGAGAGTGCCGATCTCCACGTGACCGGCATCGACCTCGATGCCGCCGAACCAGATGACCCCGAGCACCGTGATGTTGAGCACGAGCATGACCAACGGAAAGAGCAGCACGAAGAGCGACC
This sequence comes from Rhodoglobus sp., assembly GCA_040002655.1. GTDB lineage: Bacteria > Actinomycetota > Actinomycetes > Actinomycetales > Microbacteriaceae > Rhodoglobus. Next base: position 3,030 of record JBDUEC010000246.1, read on the forward strand.
CGACCCGGCGCCCGACAAGCATGATGTCGGTGTTGGCCGCGCGGAATCGCTCGGTCTCAATCGGCTCGCGCACAAACGCACGCACCACGCGGATGCCGGTGAGCTGCTCGCGCAGGATGCGGTTCACGCCGTCGAGCTTGTCCTGGTAGGTGCGGAACAGTGGAACCATGCGGCTGATGATCAGCCCGGCGAGAATGAGCAGCGCGGGAACAGAAACGGCGATCAACCAGCTGAGCCCGACATCCTGTCGCACCGCCAGGATGATGCCGCCGATAGCGAGCAGCGGCGCGCTCACCAGCATGGTCGCACCGACCATGGCGAGCCCCTGCA
>JBDUEC010000247.1:0-3347 GCA_040002655.1 Rhodoglobus sp.
GTCGCGAACTTCATGATGACCTACCGGCGCAAGCGTGCGGTGACAATGCACGTGGTGCACAACTCGCACCTTGAGGGCGAAGTTCGGCCGATCGCCCCGCTGCGCGCCTCACGTCGACCGGTCTTCGAGAACTTGCCCGACTTCGATGCCGTCGTGGTGCTCACGAACCGGCAGAAGGCCGACGTCGAGGCGCTGCTCGGCCGCAGTCCCAACGTGCGCGTGGTGCCGAACAGCCGGGATCTCGATTCGACTGCACCGCACGACGCCGACCGCCCGATCGGCCGTGGAATCGTGCTGGCGTCGCTGACGAGTCGCAAGCGGGTCGACCACGCGGTGCGGGCAGTACTCCATGCAGCGGAGATTGGCGATGAGCCTGTCACCCTCGACGTGTTCGGCGACGGCGAGGAACGCGAACGGCTGCAGGGGATGCTCGACCATCTCGGCGCCGGCGAAACTGTGCGCCTGCACGGGCACGACCCGCGCGCCAGAGAGCACCTCGCCGACGCATCCTTCATCGTTCTGACCGGGCGCACCGAGGGCTTCCCACTCGTGCTGGTCGAGGCGATGGCGGCCGGCTGCATTCCCATCGCCTACGACGTGCCCTACGGTCCGGCTGACATCATCAGCCACGGCCGCAACGGGTTTCTGGTGCCGACCGGCGACGAAGCAGGGCTGACTGAGGCCATCGTCGCCCTGCAGCGGATGTCGCACCGCAAGGTAGCGAGCCTGCGCCGCCGCGCTCGCCAGGCCGCCGCCCAGTTCTCCGATTCCGCTGTGACCGCCACCTGGGCGCGCGAGATGCGACTGGCGGACGCCCGTAAGCGTGCCGCCTGGAGCCTCACGCAGGCTGGCTGACCCGCAGCGCCGCGAGGCGCCCCCCGATTGCCCTGCCGGTGAACCGCGCGAGGCGGTGGCTGGGCTTCTCGATCGCGGCGTGGAAGCCCCACGCCACCAGCAGGCTCAGCGGGATGCCGATCACGGCGACAAGCCACCAGTTCGCGTCTCCGAGGGCGAAAGCAAGCGTCGCAATCACCGGCACGTGCACGAGGTAGAGGCTGAACGACACTTTTCCCAGCCAGTGCGGCACGCGTGCACTCAGTACCTTGTCCATGCCGCGCCAGCCGATGGCGCAGAGGATGATGCCAGCGGCTCCGGCGGCGGCAAGACCCCACAGCACGGCACTGCCGGTGGTGCCGGCCGGAACTATTCCGCGGGCGAGCCAACTGAGCACGAGGGTTGCCAGGGACGCGGCGAGCACCCAGGGCCACACCCGCGCGCGCCGCGCGCGGGCCCAGTCCACGAGGGAGTCAATGCGCGCCGCCATGAGCGTTCCGAGGAAGAACACCGGCAGGTAGACGAGAGCATCCACCTGCAGCACCCGTCCGATCACGCTGACGGCCAGGGCGAGGGCGGCCGCTAGAGCCCACTGGCGACGTACGAGGGCGGCGAGGCCGACGAACAGGGGCAGTGCCAGGGAGAAGATGATCTCCCAGCGCAGCGACCACAGCACGTTGTCAACGTCGTAGGACACGCGCATCAGGCTCGCCTCGCTGACCAGTTGGGCAAGCGGCGTGGACCGGGCGTTTGCACGCGTGATCCAGGCTCCATCGGTCACCACCGTGAGTGCCCGGGGAAAGACGTGGATGAGTACGGTCGCGAACGCGAGCGAGGCCCAGACGGGCAAGTACAGCCGCAGCATCCGCCCGCTGAGGAATCCGACCCAGTCGAAACCGCTGCGGAAGGCGGGCAGCGCCACCACGAGCCCGCTCAGCACGAAGAACACGAGTACAGACTCGGTGCCGGCCGTGAACAGTTTGAGCGGCGTTTCGGTGAGCCACCACCAGCCGTCGCCGACCTTGCCGGTCTCGAGGTGCGGGCGCGCGATGAGGCTCAGGTGGTAGAGCAGCACCACGACCGCGGCGACACCACGCAGGCCGTCGAGGGCGACCAGGCGACGGCCCGGATTCGAGCCAGCCTGAGCTTGAGCCGCGGGATGGCGATCACGGGTGAGAGTAGACATCTCGTTCCACGTTACGAGCCCGACCTGAGTGAAACCGCCATGTGTGCCGGGTGAATCCGGTGAACGGTCGTGGCGAGTGGACTCACGCCTCCAGATAGCGGTAATGCAACCTGTCGCTAGACGGTCGCGGTCAGCGCGCTTTCTGCGTCCAGCCCAGCTCCTGGGTGATCTTGGTCTCGACCACCGCATCCTCGGGCCCCATCGTGCGGTAGGCGCCCTTGCGGTCGGGGATAGCCTCGACCATCGCGTCGATCATGGGCTGCGGATCATGCTGGAGGGCCAGCAACGGCCCGGCCGGAGGCATCGGAATCAGCACATCCTTCAGGTGTGACCACTGGGCGTGAGTCTCGGCACCGGTCTCGTTGTAGCCGGTGCGGAACAGCCCGGGATTGATCGTTGCCACCCCGATTCCGAACAGGTTGAGTTCGGCCTTCATGGTGGATGCCAGCGCCTCGATCGCATGCTTCGTTGCGGCATACGCGCCCATGAACGGTGGTGCGTACAACCCGGCCTGCGAGGACACCCACACGACCTTGCCCGACTTGCGCTTGATCATCGAGGGGATGATGCGCTGCGCCAGGTCGAGGTGCGCAAACACGTTGATCTCGAACGATTTGCGCACCAGTTCGAGCGGGATGTCCACGAGCGAACCGGTCTCCTGCACTCCGGCATTGAGCACGAGAATGTCCACGTCGAGCGTGGCGGCGTGCGCCAGGTCGATCTCGCTCAGCAGGTCGAGTTTGATGACGGTGAGCTTCGCGCCGGCTTCGGCCGCGTCCTCCCGCAGGGTCGTCACCTGCTGCCAGGTTTCGGCGCCGGCCGTCACGCGATGTCCGGCCTTGGCGAGGCCGATGGCGGCGCCGCGACCCAGTCCGCTGCTCGCGCCGGTGATCAGGATCTTCTGTCTCATCCCTCCAGCCTGCCTCGGTTGCCGTGGTTCGCCTAGCGAGCCCGGTGGCCTTGACAAAGCGCCCCTCGATACCCTGATGCCATGCCCGATTCCGACGTACTTGCCCTCGCTCGTCGGCTGATCGCGATCGAATCGGTGAACCAGGGGCTCGCCAAGACTGGTTCCGGCGAAGCCGCGATCGCCGACTTCTGCGTCGCTTGGCTCGAGACGCGCGGATTCGACGTCAGCCGCCTCGAGGCGACGCCGGGCCGACCGTCCGTCGTCGGCGTGGCCCGCGGCACCGGTGGCGGGCGCAGCATCATGCTCAATGGGCATCTCGACACTGTCGGGGTCGCCACGTATCTGGCCGACCCATTCGATCCGGTGGTGCGTGACGGTCGACTGCACGGTCGGGGATCGTTCGACATGAAGACCGGG
>JBDUEC010000248.1:0-3331 GCA_040002655.1 Rhodoglobus sp.
GAGCTCCTCGACCAGCTCATCCCGGTCGCCGGTCTCGATGGCGTCGACCAGTTCGAAGGTCTCCTCGATGAGGTATTGCACCAGCGACTCGTGGGTCTGGTCGCGATCCCAGGCGCAACCGCCGGGCGCCCGCAACCGAGCCAGTACCGCGATGAGTTCGTCGAGCTGGGGATGCGACGGGATGGCGGCCTCGGTCATGGGGTCAAGTCTCGCACCGCGGCGGCCGCTCACTCCGGCGCTGCCCTTTTCTCCGCGACTCACTCGGGCGGGCAGCCCAGCGCCTGCACCAGTCGCGCCCAGTAGTTGACCTGGGCCGCCGTCGTCGCCAGCACGACGATCTCTCGGTCGGTGAACGCCTCCCGGAGCCGGGCGCCCAGATCGCGCGGGATGTCCAGCGGAGTCTCCGAAACCAGCCGCGCGTACTCGATCGCTAGGCGTTCCCGCCGGTCGAACGAGTCGAGTGGTGCGAGCCCCTGCACAGCCTCGCGCTCCGCCTCCGTCATGAGTTTCTCCCAGCCCTCGCTGTTGAGGCCGATGCAGAAGGGGCAGTTGACCGCGAACGAGACCGCCATGCGCACGAGTTTGAGCATGCGCTCGTCGATGCGGCCATCGTCGTGGGCGACGAGGGATTCCAGCACGCCGGACCCGATCGCCGCGCGGGGGTACCAGGTGAGCAGCTGGGCGGGCAGCAGCTCGCGGTGCGACCGGCGCCGGGCAATCGACAGCCCGATCCGAAGGAAGAGCGGAATGCGCGCCGGTGGTGCGATGAAAGCCGTCATGGGGTCAATGATGCGGCAGCGGCTGCGAGACTGGAACCGTGCTCGACCCCCAATCCCCCGCCTCGCCGTGGATCCTCGCGGTCGCCATAGTGCTGCTACTGGTGGTGCTCGCGATCCGGGCCGTGCGCAAGGACCGTCTCGAGTACCGGCGCTTCAAGCAGTTCCGCTCGAGCAAGGAGCGGCAGCGGATGATGCGGGGCTGGTTGCTGCAGTCCTTCGTGGTGTTCGGCGCGGCATCCGCCCTCCTCCTGTTGCTCGACTGGCGGTACGTGCTCGCGCTTCTGCGCGCGACGGAACAGTGGATCCCGCTTCGAGAAGCGTTCGGCGCGGCGCCGGGGCTGGCCTGGGGCATCACGATCGGGGTCGCGGTCGTGCTGGTCGGCGGCACGGTGCTCGCCGTGCTTGCCGCACGCAAGAGCGGGGAGGTGCCGGTGATCGGGGACATCCACGCACTGCTGCCCCGCAATCGCAGAGAGCTGGTGATCGCCGGCGCCCTGTCCATCAACGCGGGACTCGTGGAGGAACTGCTGTTCCGCCTGGCGGTGCCCGCGGCCATTTTCGGCGTGTTCGGCAACGCGATCGTGGCCGTGGTCGCGAGCGTGATCTTCTTCGGCCTGCTGCACATCTACCAGGGCGTTGCCGGCGTGATCGGCGCCACCGTGATCGGCGGGGTGCTGATGGCTCTCTACCTTGCGACCGGATCGATCGCCGTGCCGATCGTCGCGCACGCCCTGTTCGACCTGCGCTCTCTCGTGCTGATTCCGGTGGTCGTCTACGGGGTGCAGCGGAACACGGCCGACTGGGTGCCGGCACCGACACCCGCGGTGGCGACCGTACCCGAGCCTGCGGCCGACGCGCCGGCACCCTGATACGAATCGAACGAGGCTACATCCGACCGGCAAGGGTGCGCGCGAGGTCGACGGCCTGCGCGAGCGGCGACGCACCGCCGTCCAGCACCACGACGACAGCCACGAACGCGTCGCCCGAGTAGAAGTCGACTCCTGCACTCACGCCGTGGTCTGCGGAGAATGCGCCATCACCCACGCTTGCGACATCCGTCACCGCTCCGGCTGTGCCACTATCGCGGAGATTCTGCCAGTCGGCTTTGCCCTCGGTCGTGATCAGGTTCACCATCACAAGTGCTGGAGACTCTCCGAAGATGCACGAGCTTGCCCTTCCGTCTGAGTCATTCGGGGTGCCGGGGCCAGGGTCCGAACCGAGCGCGATGGTGGCATCCGCTTCGGTGACGAGCGCGCACGCGTTGGTGAGAGCCTGTGGGGCAGAGGAGGGAGCGGCCGAAATGGGGGCTGCGGGGGCGGCTGGAGTGACTGTCGACGAGCCTGGAGCAGCACACCCCGCAAGTGCCACGCACGCGGCAACCACTACGCCGATCACCGCTGCCCTCACGAGAGGTTACGACCAGTTATGTCGATCACGTCGAGAACGTTGGAGGTTGGCTCGACGCCGGGGCGAGCTGCGCCCAGTGCGGCATTGACGGCCGGATGGATGCGCTCGTCGAAGGCGCGGGTGCACGCCTCTTCCGAGTCCCAGACATCGATGTAGCGCAGGCCGCCATCCTCGCGCCGCACACAGAGGTGCAACAGGCTTCCCTCGATCGGCACGGGGCCGAGCTCGGCCATGATCCGACGGTAGGCCGCCTCGTCGATCGGAACGTCCTGGGTGAATGCGTAGACCACGATTCTCATCTCCTTTATTCATCCGAATACCTTTCGGATGAATTTGTACTACTGTGTACCTCATGAGGGAAGGTGTCAAGAGCCCGCGGAAATACTCCTCGCCGCTGCGGGTTGACCAGGCGGCGGCCACCCGGTCGCAGGTGCTCGTTGCCGCGCGTGATCTCTTCACCGGCAAGGGCTATGCGGCAACCACGGTGACCGAGATCGCACGCGCCGCCGGCGTGAGCGTGGACACCCTCTACGCCACTGTCGGTCGCAAACCGGTGATCCTGCGCGAGGTCGTCGAGGCCGCGATCTCCGGAACCGGCCGGACGGTTCCGGCCGACGAGCGCGACTACGTGATCGCGCAACGCGCGGCGGCCGGCGCCGTCACGAAGATCACCATCTATGCGGACGCCGTGGCCGCGATGAGTCCGCGCACAGCGCCGGTGTTCGTCGCGCTTCGAGACGCGGCGCAGACCGACCCGGATTGCGCCGCCCTGTACGCCGAGATCTCGACCCGTCGCGCGATGAACATGCGGCGGTTCGCCGCGGACCTGCGGGCGACCGGCGAGTTGCGCGGCGGTCTCACCGACGAGTTCATCGGCGATGTCGTGTGGGCAACCGCCGGCTTCGAGCACTTCACCCAGTTGAACGGAGGGCGAGGGTGGTCAGCGGCCCAGTTCGGTGAGTACCTGCGCGAGACCTGGACGCGGCTCTTCCTCGGCTAGCGGGCAAGGTAGAAACACCCCGCGGCCAGAGGCGATCGACCAGCACCCGGTAGCCGTCACCACTCGCCGCTGGCTCGTACACGCGGTTGTTCTGCACCGGCATACCTCCAGCCTGCGCGGTGTCGGGGTGACCTGACAAGCTTGG
>JBDUEC010000249.1:0-3323 GCA_040002655.1 Rhodoglobus sp.
TGGACTCGTCGACCTCGGTGAGGAGCGCACGCAACCGTGCGACCTGACCCTCGGTGATGGAGCTCGCCGCGAGTGCGGCCGCGTACGGCTCGAGCACCCGCCGCACCTCGAACATCTCGAGCACAGAGCGGTCCTGGTGCAGGTCCACGACGAAGGACATCGCCTCAAGCAGCAGGTGCGGCTCGAGGCTCGTGACGTAGGTGCCGTCGCCCTGGCGCACATCCAGGATGCGGATCAGCGCGAGCGCCTTCACGGCCTCACGCAGCGAGTTGCGGGAGAGGCCGAGGCGCTCGCTGAGCTCCTTCTCCGGCGGAAGTCGATCTCCGGGAGCGAGCTCGCCCGAGACGATCATCGCGCGGATGCTCATGATCGCCTCGTCGGTCACTGCCACGGAATGAGCCCGGCCTCTCCCAACGCGCTCCAGAGCTGCTCCGGGATCGTCTCGTGCATGCGCCGCGCGTTCTCGGTGATCTGTTCGGGGCGAGCGCCGCCGAAGACCACGCTGGCGACCGGCTTCACCCGCAGCGTGTACTGCAGCGCGGCGGTGGGCAGGTCGACTCCGTGCTCGGCGCAGATCGCGGCGATCGCCGTCACGTGGGCCAGGAACTCGGCCGGTACGCCGCCGTACTCGTAGCGGGCGTCGGCGCCGGGACTGTTGGTGGCGAGAATGCCCGAGTTGTACACGCCGGCCGCGACGATCCGCGCGGCGTTCGCGATCGCGGCATCCGTCGCCTCGGGCATCACCGATTGCTCGGCGAGAGTGAGGCGGCCCGCGAACATGTGCAGGTCGAGGCCCGGCGTCTTCGCGGCGCGGGTGAGGGCGGCCGTGTTCATCGACCCGATCCCGACGCCGCGCACCACGCCGCGGTCACGGAGGTCGATGAGCGCGGGGTAGCCGGTGGCATCCGCCGAGTCGATGTCGTAGCCGTCCGGGTCGTGCAGGAACAGGATGTCGACGGCGTCAAGCCCCAGCCGTTCAAGCGACTCCTCGTGGCTGGCCCTGATTCCCGCCTCGGACGCGTCCCACACCCGCGTGAGCGCGGCAGGCACGGCGAAGCTGTTCTCGAGGTCGAGCTGCCCGTCGAAGTCGGGATTGGGGCGTAGCAGCCGCCCCACCTTGGTGGAGATCACGAACTCGTTGCGCGGTTTGGTCTGCAAGAAGGCGCCGAGGCGCTTCTCGGAGAGCCCGAGCCCGTAGTGCGGCGCCGTATCGAAATAGCGGATGCCGGCATCCCAGGCCGCGTCGAGTGCGGCCCAGGCCTGCTCGTCGCTGATCTCCCGGTAGAGGTTGCCGAGGTTCGCCGCCCCGAAACCGAGCGGACCGAGTTCGAGCGGCTCGCGCCCGTCAACCGACTCAGGCATGGATCTTCCCCTCAAAGGTGAATTCGCGAATTGACGACTCGAGCATCTCGGCCCCCGAGCCGGGGGCGGTCGGAGCACGGTAGTTGCCCTGCTCGATCGCTGTGGGTGTGACGAAGTGCTCGTGCAGGTGGTCGACGTACTCAATCATGCGCCCCTCGGCCGCACCAGACACCGCGACCAGGTCGAACATCGAGAGGTGCTGCACGATCTCACACAGGCCGACCCCACCGGCGTGCGGGCAGACCCGAACGCCGAACTGGGCCGCCAGCAGCAGGATCGCGATGTTCTCGTTAACGCCCGCAACTCGCGTGGCGTCAATCTGCAGCACTTGCAGCGCGTCGGCCTGCAAGAACTGCTTGAACATCACCCGACCGCCGCCGTGCTCGCCGGTCGCGACCGGGATCGGCGCGATGGCCTTGGCGATCGCTGCGTGCGCGAGCACGTCGTCGGGGTTGGTGGGCTCCTCGACCCAGGCCAGGTCGAACTCGGCCAGGTCGCGAATCCAGTCGATGGCGTCGGCCCGGTCCCAGCGCTGGTTGGCGTCCACGGCGATACGGATGTCTGGGCCAACGGTCTCGCGTGCGATGCGCAGGCGGCGCACGTCATCCACTCGCGATCCCCCGACCTTGAGCTTGATCTGGGCGAACCCGTCGGACACCGCCTCACGGCACAATCGCTCGAGCTTCTCGTCGGAGTAGCCGAGCCAGCCCGGCGAGGTCGTGTAGGCCGGGTAGCCGGTGGCGAGCAGGCCGGCCTCACGCTCGGCGCGACCCGGCTCCGCCCGGCGCAGGATGGCGAGCGCATCCTCCCGGGTGAGAGCGTCGGAGAGGTAGCGGAAGTCGACCAGGTCGACGATCTCCTCCGGTGTCATCCGCGCCAGCAGCTGCCAGAGCGGCAAGCCGGCGCGCTTGGCCTTCAGGTCCCACAGCGCGTTGACGACCGCGCCGATCGCCATGTGCATGACGCCCTTCTCCGGACCGAGCCAGCGCAGCTGCGAGTCATAGACGAGTTCTTTCCAGAACCCGCCGAGGTCGGCGAGCACAGGCTCCACTTCGCGGTCGAGCAGGTACGACTCAAGCGCGTGGATGGCGGCGACCTCGACATCGTTACCGCGACCGATGGTGAAGACGAAGCCGTGGCCCTCCAGCCCGTCGTCGGCGTCCGTCGCCAGGCGCAGGTAGGCGGCGGAGTAGTCGGGGTCGAGGTTCATGGCGTCGGAGCCGTCGAGCGTGGTCGACGTGGGGAATCTCACGTCGCTCGTTTCGAACGCAACGATTCTGCTCACGGTGATCCTCCTATAGGGTTGTGCAGAGCCTAAAGATCGGATGTCTGTCCTGTCAAACGGGCAGCCACAGCAAAGGAGCCGTAGCAGCATGAAACTCGCACGACTGGGGGAACCCGGATTCGAAAAGCCCGTGGTGGTCACGGATGCCGGCTACCTAGACCTCGCCGGAATCGTCGCCGACATCGATGCAGCCGTACTCTCGCCAGAGGGTCTGGACAGGATCCGGGCCGCGATTCCGTCGCTTCCGGTGCTCGCGGGTGCCGCCGACCTGCGCGTGGGTGCTCCCATCGTGCGACCGAGCGCGGTGATCTGCATCGGCCTCAACTACGCAGCGCACGCGGCCGAGTCCGGTTCCGAACTGCCCAAGTGGCCGATCCTCTTCCTGAAGACGCCGAACACGGTCGGCGGCCCGAACGACCCGGTCGACATCCCGAAAAACAGCACCAAGACCGACTGGGAGGTCGAACTCGGCGTTGTCATCGGCACCCGCGCGTTGTACCTCGACAGCCCAGCGGATGCACCGGCCCACATCGCCGGATTCCTCACGGCGAACGACCTCTCGGAGCGCACCTTCCAGCTCGAGATCTCTGGTGGACAGTGGAGCAAGGGCAAGTCAGCGCCCGGGTTCAGTCCACTCGGACCCTGGTTGGTCACGACCGACGAGATCGACCCGTCC
>JBDUEC010000250.1:0-3316 GCA_040002655.1 Rhodoglobus sp.
TACCAGTCCCTGCTCACGGTGCAGCGGGACGGCACCTTCGGCAAGGCGACGGAGGTGTTTGGCGGGCTGACGCAGTACATCCAGGTGTTCCAGAACTCGGAGTTCTGGGCATCCATTCTTCGCGTCCTGACCTTCGGAGTCGTGCAGGTTCCCGTCATGCTCGGCCTGGCCCTACTGCTGGCTCTGTTGCTCGATTCACCACTCGTGAAGGGTAAGAAGTTCTTCCGGCTGGCGTTCTTCGCGCCATACGCGGTGCCGGGTGTGATCGCGGCGATCATGTGGGGCTTCCTCTACTCGCCCAATCTCTCGCCGTTCACCGCACTGACGGACAAGGTCGACTTCCTCGGTGCGGATCTCGTGCTCTGGGCCATCGCGAACGTGGTGACCTGGGTCTACGTCGGCTACAACATGCTGATCATCTACTCGGCCCTGCTGGCCATTCCGACGGAGATCTACGAGGCGGCCCGCCTCGACGGTGCATCGCAGGCCCGCATCGCCTGGTCGATCAAGATTCCGCTCGTGGCCCCGGCGATCACTCTCACGGGCATCTTCTCGATCATCGGTACGCTCCAGCTGCTCGCCGAACCGCAGGTCTTCAAGACGTTCACGTCTGCGGTGAGTAGCACCTTCACCCCGAACCTCGCGATCTACTCGACCGCTGCCGTGCCCAACACCTACCTCGCCGCGGCGTTCTCGGTGGTCTTGGCCCTGTTCACATTCGCCCTGTCGTTCGGGGTGCTCAAGGCGACGCAGAGGAGCACCATCTCATGAGCGCAACTACCGTGCAACGCGGTGCCGGATCCCAGCGGGAGAGCCTGCTCTCCCGCTCGAGCGCCATGCTCGTCATGGTCATCTGCACCTTCTATTTCCTGGTGCCGATCTGGTGGCTGTTCGTGGCATCCACCAAGGACCGCGCCCAGTTCACCTCGACCGCACCGCTCTGGTTCGCCGACTTCAACCTGTTCGAGAACATCGCCAACCTGGTCACCTACCGCGATGGTGTCTTCCTGCGCTGGATGCTGAACAGCATCATCTACGCCGGCGCGGGAGCCGCCCTGGCCACCCTGTTCTCCACGATGACCGGATACGCGATCGCCAAGTACGCCTTCCGTGGACGCGAAGCGCTCTTCAACACGATCCTCGGCGGGGTGCTCGTGCCCGCCACGGCGCTCGCGCTGCCGCTGTTCCTGCTGTTCAGCCAGGTCGGAGCGACCAACACCTTCTGGTCGGTGTTCCTGCCGAGCCTGGTGAGCCCGTTCGGGGTCTACCTGGCGCGTATCTACGCGTCGTCGAGCGTGCCCGACGAGATCATCGAGGCCGCGCGCATCGATGGCGCTGGCGAGGTGCGCACGTTCTTCACGGTGGCCACCCGCCTGATGTCCCCGGCGATGGTCACGATCTTCCTGTTCCAGTTCGTCTCGATCTGGAACAACTTCTTCCTGCCCCTGATCATGCTGCGCGACGAGGACCTGTTCCCCGTGACGCTCGGCCTGTACGTCTGGAACACGCAAGTGAGCCAGATCCCCGAGATCCGCGCCTACGTCATCGTCGGCGCGATGCTCTCGATCATCCCGTTGATCGTCGCCTTCCTCGGGCTGCAGCGCTTCTGGCGCAACGGCCTCGGAGCCGGCGGCCTGAAGTAGGCAGCAGCGATCCCCAGAACCCAATCGGTCCGGACCGAGCGGCACCCCTAGCACCATCACAACGCACAGGAAAGGAATAACCCATGTCACAACGCATCGCACGAGTCGGCGGAGCTGCGCTCCTCGTCTCGGCCCTTGCGCTCAGCGCATGCTCGACCGGGGGAGGCACTGGCGGCACCGACGCCGCCGGCTGCGCACCCGCCGGCAAGGATGTCACCCTCACCTTCACCAGCTGGCTGCCGGGCATCGAGGATGCCGTCGCCATCTGGAACAAGGAGAACCCCGACATCCAGGTCAAGGTCCAGACCGGTCCCAACGGCAACGGCGGAACCTACAAGAACTTCTTCAACCAGATCAAGGCGGGCAACGCGCCCGACCTCGGCCAGATCGAGTACGACGCGCTGCCCAACTTCCGCGTGCAGGACGGCCTCGTGAACATCGCGGACTGCGCCGGCGTTGCCGACGCGTCCAGCCAGTTCGTGGACTGGACCTGGAGCCAGGTCACGTTCGGTGAGAAGGATGCGGTCTACGCGATTCCGCAGGACACCGGGCCGGAGGCACTGTACTACCGCGCCGACCTGTTCAAGCAGGCCGGCATCCCGGTTCCGACGACCTGGGACGAGTACGCGGCTGACGCTGCGACCATCCGCGCGCTGGGTGGCTACATCACCAACTTCTCGCAGTCAGACATCAACTCGTTTGCCGGTCTGGTCTGGCAGGCCGGCGGCCAGTGGTTCAAGAACGACGGCACGGACTGGTCCGTCACGATGGACTCGCCGGAGTCGGTGAAGGTCGCGGACTACTGGCAGAAGCTCATCGACGGTGACCTCGTGGCGAAGTACCCGCCGTGGACCGACGAGTGGAACAACGCCTACAACTCAGGGCAGCTGTGGACCTGGGTGTCCGCGGTCTGGGGTGCGAACACGATCTCCAGTGGCGCACCGGACACCGCGGGTGACTGGGCCGTGGCTCCGATGCCGCAGTGGAAGGCGGGCGACACCGCCGCGGGCAACTGGGGTGGCTCCACCACCGCAGTGCTGACCGGCAGCAAGCACCCGTACGAAGCCGCGAAGTTCGCGCTCTGGCTCAACACCAACGCCGACGCCCTGACCGCCATGAACAAGTCGGCGAACATCTACCCGGCGACCAAGGCGGGGGCCTCCCTGCCGGCGTTCTCCGACGGTCTCGACTTCTACGGTGGCCAGAAGATCTACGATGTGTTCGCAGAGGCTGCTCAGGGTGTGAACCCCGACTTCACCTGGGGGCCCACGATGACGCAGACCTACACGGATGTGGCTGACGGGTTCTCCCAGGTGCTCGCCGGGTCGCAGACCATCAAGCAGGCTCTCGAAACTGGACAACAGAAGACGATCGATGCCCTCAAGGCGGCAGCGATCCCTGTGAAGGGCTAACCGAATCAGCATCATCCACCTCCGTGCCGCGGGTACCAGCTTCGTACTGGACGCCCGCGGCACGGCCGTGCCCGCCGTCATCCACTGGGGTGCCGACCTCGGCGACCTCACGGCCGAGCAGCTCGAGACCTTCGCCGACGCACAGGTGCGGGCGGTCGGCCCGAGCTCCGTCGATGTGCCGCTGCGCCTCGGGCTCGTTCCCCTTGCCGCCGAGGGGTGGAGCGGGCTGCCGGGGCTGGAGGGCCGACACGACACGGCGGA
>JBDUEC010000251.1:0-3315 GCA_040002655.1 Rhodoglobus sp.
TCGAACCTAGACCTAACAGCTCCAAAGGCTGTCGTGCTGCCATTACACCAAGGCGGACCGCGCGCAGGTCTGACGACCGACGCGCGCGTCAAGTCTGCCAGATCGTGCTGAGGGGGCAGATGCTCACCCAAGAGATAATGGTCGGATGCCAGCTAGCGATGAAGTCGACCGCATCGTCGACGCCTGGGCGCGGGAGCGTCCCGACCTCGACTTCTCGCCGCTGCAGGTGCTGTCACGCGTGGCCCGACTCTCTCGGCACCTGGATCGGGCTCGGCGAACCGCGTTCGCGGCATCCGATCTCGAGTCGTGGGAGTTCGACGTGCTCTCCGCCCTGCGCCGAGCGGGGGCTCCGTACCAACTCAGCCCCAAGGCACTCCTGCAGCAGACTCTCGTGTCCAGCGGCACCATGACCAACCGCATCGATCGGCTGGTCGACCGCGGCCTGGTCGAGCGGCGCACCGATCCGAACGACGGGCGCGGCATCCTGGTCGTCATGTCGCGGGTGGGGCGGGAGCGGGTTGACGGCGCGATCAGCCAGTTGCTCGAAAGCGAGGCTGAGCTGCTCGACGGGTTGTCCGTCGGTGACCAGGAACGCCTCGCCGTGCTCCTGCGCAAACTCAGCCTCGACTTCGACTAGCGCCCTAGCAGCAGGGTCCTGGGCAGCAGCATCCGTCTTCCATGGTCGTCCTCCTCCCGGTGTCGTCGCTAACATCGATGGCCGTCGATGAAAGAATCATGACTTTAAACATCGACGAGTGTCAATGTTTGGAATAGACTCGGCGCATGCCCGTCATGGAACTGCTGCCCGTCATCCAGGCGACCGCGTGCTGCGCGCCGCTGACCCGCGAGGTACTCGAGCAGAGCAAAGCGGATGACCTGGCCAGGTCGCTGAAGGCTCTCGCCGACCCGGCGCGGCTGCGCATCATCTCCATGGTCGCCGCACACGAGAATGCGGAGGCCTGCGTCTGCGACCTCACCGAACCGCTCGGGCTCAGCCAGCCGACCGTTTCGCACCACCTCAAGGTGCTGGTCGACGCCGGCTTTCTCACCCGATCCAAGCGCGCGACCTGGGCGTACTACGCGCTCGTGCCCGGTGCGCTCGACTCGGTCGCGACGCTGCTGGTAACTGCCTGACTCAGTCGGATTCGCGCGACACCGTCGGCTTCGGCTTCGGCTTCGGCTTCGGCTTCGGCTGGATCTTGCTCATGACGATGGTGAATGGCCAGAGCACGATCCAGAAGTACGCCGCGACGTGCGCGTCGATGAAGGCAATCGGGATGGATGCGAAGAACACAATCGGAACCGGAAGGATGTTCCAGCTGATGTAGCGGAACATCTGCTCGTCCACCTCCTCGAGCACGAGCCCGGCACGGTATGCGTAGGTCCACAGCACCCATTGCATGAAGCTCATGCCGCCCACGCTCGCGGCGTAGAGCACCACCGAGGCTGTCTCGAGCGAATACACGCTCAACAGGCTCGTGGGGAAGGGGGCAAGGGCGACCAGGAACAGCATGCCCAGATTGAGCGTGATCAGTCGACCGTTGTACTCGCGAATCAGGCGGAACTTGCGGTGGTGGCTCGCCCAATTGACCCCGATGATCCAGAAGGACAGGGTGAACGCGAGGAAGGCGGGAATCTGCGAGACGATCACATCCCAGGTACTGCCGTGGCCATCCTCCGGCACCTTCAGATCGATCACCAGCAGGGTCATTGCGATGGCGAACACCGCATCGCTGAAGAACTCGAGTCGCTCTGTGGAGTGCCCTTTTCCGACCAGTCCGCGGTATCGATCCTCTAGCGCTGTCATGGCACTCAGAGTATCGAGCGCGGCTAGGTTTGGACCGTGCCAGTCGCAGAGGATCTCGAAGCGCCCGTTCGGGGTCGCACGCTCAACCCGATCACCGATGGATTCGGCTCGAGCGCCAAAGCGCACGAGCATCGCCTACTCAGCGCCGCCCGCCCCGAGTTGCCCTACCTCAACTGGCTCGGCATGTTCGCGAAGCCCCTGCTCAAGGTGCCGAAGCTCGGCTGGATCACCGCCGACCCACTCACGGCGCGCGCCGTACTCAACGACCCCGACCATTTCACGCTGTTGAGCGAGGGTGGCGTCGGCCACCTCTGGGCACAGATTCTCGGCGACTGGGTCTACGGCCTGTTCGATGGCCCGGGCCACTACGACCTGCGCACCCGCAGCCGCGAGCTGTTCACGGAGAAGACGAGCTTCGACTTCGTGGAGCGAGCGTGGGGGTCGCGGATCGCCGAGGCCAGGATCCGCTTCGAGGCCGGCGAGCCGATCGACCTGGCCGACCTGTCACGCATACTCGTGGGCCAGATGGTGGTCACCCTGCTCGGCATGGAGACGGAAGACACGGATGCCAGCTACCGCGAGATCTTCGCCACCGGGGAGGAGCTGGCATCCACTGCCCTCGGCACGACCGCAGACACGGTGCTGCCCCCGCACAAAATCGCGAGGGCACGGGAGATCGTGGAGAAACTCACCGGGCACATCGACGCCTCGTTCGCGACGGCCTCCGGCGACACGATCATCGGTCGGTGCCGGGATCTCGGCCTCACCCTGCAGGAGACCAAGGGGCTGTCGACGCTGCTCATGGTCGCGGGCACTGAGACGGCGGCATCCGCCATGGCGCGCACCGCCGCCCTGCTCTACGACACGAGCGAGCAGCACCGACTGATCGCCGCACCGGGGCTGCTGGAGGGTGCGGTGCGCGAGGCGCTGCGGGTCACGTCGCCCGCGCCGATCATCGGGCGCTCGGTGCTCGCCGATCTCACCATTGGCAAACGCACCCTGAGGGCGGGCGAGCGCATCATCGTGCTGACCTGGACGGCGAACAACCTTGCCGGTGAATACCGAGTGGATCGCCCATACATTCCGCAAAATCGCCAACTCTGGTTCGGTGCCGGCCGCCACCTCTGCCTCGGGGGACCACTCGCCCGCGCCGAGCTCACCACGATCGTGCAACTGCTGATCGGCGACGGCCGGCCCTTCCGGGTGGTCTCGCGGGAGTACGGGCACCGGGTGCTGATCCCGGCCTACAAATCCCTCGTGGTACAGAAGGCCTGACCACTACGCTGTGGAACACTCATGAAGCGTCTGCTCTCCGCCATCGCCGCCGTCGTGCTCGGTCTGGGCATCGCCGTGGCCGCCCCGCTGGCCGCCGCCGCGACTCCCCCGGTCTTCACCGGGGTGCCGGTCAGCACCGCCACCAGTGACACCCTCCCGGTCAACCCGCTCGCGGGTGTCGTGATTGCGGATCCCGACAGCCCCACGATTGACGTGCAGGTCACCTGGGATTC
>JBDUEC010000252.1:0-3298 GCA_040002655.1 Rhodoglobus sp.
CTGCCCTTCGACGACGAAGCGGATGCCGTGGCCCTCGCCAACGCGAGTGTCTATGGGCTGAGCGGCTCGATCTGGACGCGAGACGTGGGCAGGGCGATCCGCGTGGCACGCGGCGTGGAGAGCGGCAATCTGTCGGTCAACTCGCACTCGAGTGTGCGCTACTCCACCCCGTTCGGCGGCTTCAAGCAGAGCGGCCTCGGCCGCGAACTCGGGCCGGATGCGGCATCCGCCTTCACCGAAACCAAGAACGTTTTCATCAGCACTGACTAGCCGGTGATCGAGGCGGAGCGCAGCGACGGTCTCGAGATCACATCCCAGGGAGCACGAATGGCAATCACCAAGATCGACCTCACGCAGCGCCTCGCCGGCAAGGTGGCGGTGATCACCGGCGGCGCCAGCGGCATCGGCTTCGCCACCGCGAAGCGCTTCGCAGCGGAGGGCGCCACCGTGGTCATCGGCGACTTCAACGTCGAGGCCGGCGAGGCTGCAGCCGCCGAGGTGGGCGGCCTGTTCGTGAAAGTGGATGTCACCGACGAGGCCGAGGTCAACAACCTGTTCGACACCGCGCAGTCGACCTACGGTTCGGTGGACATCGCCTTCAACAACGCGGGCATCTCGCCGCCCGACGACGACTCGATCGAGACCACCGAGCTGCCCGCCTGGGACCGGGTGCAGGAGGTCAACCTCAAGTCGGTCTACCTGTGCTCCCGCGCGGCCCTGCGTCACATGGTGAAGCAGCAGTCCGGGTCCATCATCAACACTGCGTCGTTCGTGGCGGTCATGGGGTCGGCGACGTCGCAGATCTCGTACACCGCGTCGAAGGGTGGAGTGCTCGCGATGACCAAGGAGCTGGGCGTGCAGTTCGCCCGGCAGGGCATCCGGGTCAACGCCCTCTGCCCCGGCCCAGTGAACACGCCGCTGCTGCAGGAGCTGTTCGCCAAAGACCCGGAGCGCGCCCAGCGCCGCCTCGTGCACATCCCGAAGGGCAGGTTCGCCGAGCCGGAGGAGCTGGCTGCCGCCGTGGCATTCCTGGCCAGCGACGATGCCAGCTTCATCACCGCGTCGACATTCCTCGTCGACGGCGGCATCAGCTCCGCCTACGTGACGCCGCTGTAACGATGAGCACCGCGGGGGAGGTGGCTGGCGAAGCGACGTACGAGAGCCTCGCCGATGAGGTGCTGTTTCGCCCGGTGCGCAACGGTAACGCCTTCGAGGACACCGTGGCGCGCCTGCTGCAGACCATCCGTCTCGGCATCGTCGAGCCGGGCGGCGCGCTGCCCGCCGAGCGCGATCTCGCCGCGCGCTTCTCGGTGAGCCGCGACACCGTTCGCGAGGCCATCCGCTCGCTGTCGGATGCCGGCTTCCTGGTCTCCCGCCGTGGCAGGTACGGCGGCACCTTCGTGTGCGACACGCTGCCCACCGAGACCACCGGGCACCCCGAGCTCACCGAACTGGACATCGACGACGTGCTCGGCCTGCGCGAGATTCTCGAGGTGGGTGCCGCGCGCGCCGCGGCCGCCCGCGAGCTGTCGGCGGCCGAGCGCGACCTGCTCTGGACCCGGATGACGGAGACGGCGGCGGCATCCATCACCGATTACCGTCGGCTGGACTCGCGCCTGCACCTGACGATTGGCGAGCTCGTCGGTACCCCCTCGTTGGTGTCACTCCTGGCCGACAACCGCACCAGGGTGAACCAGCTGCTCGACACCATTCCCCTGATCGCGCGCAACATCGAGCACTCCAACGAGCAGCACGAGGCGATCGTGGTCGCGATCCTCACCGGCAGCCCGGAGCGCGCGGCCGAGGCGATGAGTGAACACCTGGCCGGCAGCGCTGCGCTGCTGCGCGGGTTCCTGGCCTAGGAGGCCGCCTCAATCATCTTCGCGAGGTTCTTCTCGCGGGTGGCGTCAGTCTTGGCGGCAACCCACGGGTCCACGAGGCCACGCTGCCGGGAGAACGAGAGTCCGGTGAACTTCTCGAGCACTCCGGCCGCCTTCAACTGCACGATCAGGCCGTCGGGCAGGTCGAGGGTGCGCGGGGTGTTGTCCAGTTCGAGCGTCACGTCGACAACGTCGCCGCCCTCGACTCCCGCTCCGGCCCGGTTCTCCGCGCTCACCCCGATCATGAACGCGCCCTTGTACCAGCCGACCGTGTTGCGATAGGTGTATTTGCCGATCGTCACGAGCACGGGGTAGCGCTTGCCTGGCCCGAGTTCTGCCATCACGTTCTCCGGAACGGAGATGCCCGTGGCGGTGCTTCCCTCGTTGCGAATGAGGGTGGTGCGGAAGGTGACGCTCATCGCACTACGTGGTCGGGGGAGTCTTCGGCGCGCGGGTGGTCGCGGGCTTCGTGGTCGGTACGGGCTTGGTGACCGGCTTCGTCACCGGCGGAGTCACGGTTGCTGCCGCCGGCGCAGCTGCTGGTGCCGGAGCCGCTGGCTTCGCAGGCTCGGTGGGCGAGTTCTTGGCGACGTAGATCTTCGCAGCCGTCGTCGCCACCAGCAGGAAGCGCACCAGCAGGAACACCAGCGCGATCACAACCAGGACCATGAAGAGGAAGAAGAGCCCGGAGATCAGGGTCACGATCACGTGCCAGAATCCGCCGAATCCCATTGGGTTGTAGTCCATCTCTAATCCTCCAGCTCGTATGCATCACGTTGTTGCTTCTGGACGGTGCCGACGGCAATTGCCACAGTGAGACCCCAGCTGACCCACATCAGGATGAGTCGCCAATCCCGCGGACCCTTCCGCGTCGTTTGCACGACACCGAACACCCCGAAGATCGCACTGAGGATCGTCGTGTTGAAAAGGAACCTGCGCATCGTGTCTCCCGTCCCGTTCCACGCTACCCCGGCGAGGGGCATCCACCCAGCCCGGTACGGTGTATTCGCGGTATGCCCGCAGGAGGGGTGTGCGCGTGAAGACAGCGGTGCTCGGTGCGTCACTGCTCGTGATCGGTGCCGTTCTGGTCGTCGCGGGCGTGCTTCCAGCGGATGCCGCGCTGGCGGTAGGCGAGCGCGTCTGGCCGATCCTGCTCTTCGTCGTCGCCGTCACGGTGGTCACCGAGCTCGCCGCCGAGGCCGACCTGTTCCGCGTGGTCGCGGAGCGCGCCGCTGGATGGGGTCTCGGCCGAACCTGGGTGCTGTGGCTGCTGGTTGTGGCGCTCGCCGTGATCGGTACCGTGTTCCTCTCGCTCGACACCACCGCCGTTCTGCTGACCCCCGTGGTCGTGCTGCTCGCTCGTCACGTGGGCATCTCGCCGTTGCCGTTCGCCCTGACGACCGTGTGGCTCGCGAACA
>JBDUEC010000253.1:0-3275 GCA_040002655.1 Rhodoglobus sp.
CCGATCAGCGCCATGTTGCGCATCGACTCCGTGCCGGGGCTGAAGTACTCGTTGTGGCCGGTCGAGCCGAGCAGCACCTGGTGGGTGATGATGTCCAGTCCGCCGGCGACACCCATTGGCTTCGCGCCGTAGCTGGCCGAGCCCGGGTCGCTGCCGAAGAACGAGCTGTTGGGCACCGGGTCCCAGCTCGCCTCGCCGACGTAGACGTTGCCGTTCTTCACGTGCAGGTCTGTGACGGACTGCGCCGCGCTGCCCGGCGACCCCACCATCGCCAACGCGTCGACCTGGAAGTCGTACTCGGTGAGCGCCATCAGGGCTGCGGTGGACCCGTACGAGTGCGCCAGCAGAGTGACGTACGGCTCATTCCCGGCGCGCATGGACTGCAGCCCCTCCACCGCTCGCGCGAGGAGATCACGGCCGAGGTACGCCTTCTCTGGCCCGCCGACGTCGGTGAGGTTCGGGGTTTCGTAGCCGAGCCAGGCCACGGTGGCGACGGTCGCATTGGCATCCGCAGAGCCGTCTTTCGCGAACAGCTTCAGCCAGCTCACCTGGTCGTCGTAGAGGCGGGCGGCCGCGTCTGTCCAGTCGCCCATTTGCCCGTCGACCGCGAAGAACATGCCGGGGATCAGGTAGCTCACGTAGTCAGCGGTGCGCAGGTCGCCGAGCACAATGGCGGCCTTGCCCTCTCCGGTGACGTCGAGGGTCAGGAGGGTGCGCTGGGGTTTGGCGTTGCTGTCGCCCAACGCATCGCGAACGCCCTCGAGCATGTGTAGCTGGCGGCGGGCATCTTCTGCGATCACGCGGCCGTCATTGTTGATGGTCGCGTTGAGGGTGTCAATGGTGTCCTGCAGGAAGGCGCGGTTCGCCGTGTTGCGCATCGAGTAGGGCACCCCCTCGAGGTTGCCAACCAGCTGCGGCGCGCTCTGCATCAGTGACGCCTTGGTCTCTGAACCGAGCTGCCCCCACCACTGCGTGACCATGCGGGCGGATGGGGGCGACGCGAGTAGTTGGGTGACGACGCCGGGGTTCGCCTCAATGAACTTCGGAAGCAGGTCGCTCGGCAGCGCCGAGAGCTTCTGCAGCAGCGGAAGAGCGGAGAGCGTGGCGATCCTGCCCAGGTCGGCTGGCCCGTCGACGGGCTGGGGTCCAATCACGGGGCCGAGCGCGGCCGGGTTGTCGCTGCCCGGCAGAACGGACGCCATATCGAGAATGCTCGGCGCACGCAGGTCTGGCGCGGAGATCGAGGTCTCGAACGCGCTGATTTCGGAAACGCCAAACGCCTCGGCGACAGGTCCCAGTGCCACCGAGGTATAGAAAGCTGTCACGTCATACAGCAATGCGGGTCTATCCCATCGGTTTGCAGAGCCGCAAACTGCCTTCCCCAGTTCGTTGCCCTGCGTGACCCATAGTAGGGGATGTCTGTCCCCATTTGGGGGGCTATTCGCCGCGTAACACGATCGGAACTTCCGCGTCATTCCGCGGAATTGCGGATTCTGCTGTGAGAACGCTTGCGGGCCGCTGAAAGCGGCGCGCGGGCGGCAAAGTCGCCCGATATCGGCGGCCACACGAATCGGGCCAGACCGACCGAGGTCGGCGCGTCAGGCGCGGGTTGACACCCGCCGCGCCGACTCGTGGGATTCGATCGCTGCCTGGGCGAGCGCGAGCGCCCGCCGGCCCGCCGACGCGTGCACCGGGGGTGCCTCGCCCGCGCGGAGAGCGGCCAGCACCGCCTCGACGTGGCGGTCGAATGTGCCGTGGAAGTCGCGCGCCTCGTCGTTGAAGTATCCGGCGCTCCAGCGCGACTCGACCTCGTCACCCGCGCGCTGGATGGTGAGCGCGCGCACGGTGTCATGGATCACCAGCCGACCCTCAGTGCCGTTAATCTCGACGAGTTGCGAGTCCGGGTATGCGTACGAGCTGTCGTACGAACCGAGCATCGTGCCGACCGCCCTGTTCTCGAACTCGAGAGCGATGGCCACGGTGCTCCAGTCGCCGTAGGTCTTGTCGGTCATCTGCGCGGCAACCGACCGGATCGGGCCGACCAGGTGTTCGAGCATGTCGAAGCCGTGGCACTGGGTCTCGATGAGGTTCGCGTGGCGTGACGTGCCGTGGTTGGCTTCGCCGCCGAAGCGCCAGGTCGCGAAAACCGGCTCGCCGATCGTGCCAGCATCGATGGCGGCCTTGGCGCGTAGCACGGGCTCCGCGTACCGGTGATTGAAGTTGATGGCGAAGAAGAGCCCGCGCTGGTCTGCCTCGGCGAGCAGGGTATCCGCTTCGCCGAGCTCGAAGACGAGCGGCTTCTCCACCAACAGGGCAACTCCTGCCCGAATCAGCTGCAGCGTCGGCTCGAAGTGACCCTCGTTGGGCAGGCAGACCGTGACGAGATCGGGGTGCTCGGCCGCGATCATCGCCTGGATGTCTACGTACGGCCTGGCACCGAACGCCGCCGCCCGCGCGGCCGCCTTCCCCGGATCGCGGCCGACCACGGCAACCAGGTCGGTGTCGGGCCGGCGGGAGAAGATGCGAGCGTGCTGCTCACCCCACCCGCCCGTGCCAACGACTGCAACGCGCAACTTCTCGGTCATGCTGCCTCCTCGGTGAGACCTGCCGCGTTGACGCGTGGCGGGTTCTGCGTGGCCTGGCTATTCAAGCGCGCTTGGACCATCTTTCAGCAGCAGGGCAAACTGCGCCGCGTCGATTATGCGCACACCGAGCTCCTCCGCCTTGCCGAGCTTGGAGCCCGCGCCCGGGCCCGCAGCAACAAAGTCGGTCTTCTTGCTCACACTCGACGCCGCCTTGCCGCCCGCCGCGATGATCGCCTCGAGCGCGCCCTCGCGGCTGAAGCCCTCGAGCGATCCGGTCGCCACGACCGTGAGCCCGGCGAGCGGTCCGTCGAGATTGACGGCCGCGCCGGGGCCAGCGTGACCCGGTGTCGCGAACTGCACGCCGGCATCCGCCCAGCGTTCGACGATGTCGACGTGCCAGTCCACCGCGAACCACTCGATGATGGCGTCGGCGATGATGCCGCCCACGCCCTCGACCGCGGCCAGTTCGTCGCGGGTGGCGGTGCGGATCGCGTCGAGCGACCCGAAGTAGTTGGCGAGCGCCCGAGCCGCAACCGGACCGACGTGGCGGATGCTCAGCGCGACCAGGATCCGCCACAGCACCTGCGTTTTCGCGGCCTCGATGTTCGCGAGCATCTCCCGCGCGTTCTTGGACGGCACGTAGTTCTCGTCACCGTCGAATTCGCGGGCCGTGTCTAAGCCTGAGGGGTC
>JBDUEC010000254.1:0-3271 GCA_040002655.1 Rhodoglobus sp.
AGAGTGGTCTGCAGCCGATCGAGATCACCAGCGCCCTGCGCCGCGAACTCGACACTAAGGCCGCGGTCGTCTCGCGCGACCGCATTCTCGTTCCGAACAAGTTCACGGTGGGTCTCAGCAAAGGCGACCACGAGCGCATGTCCGCCCTTGGCCCGACCCTGATAGACGAACTCACCCAGCTCGTGCAACGCCATGCCACCGCCCAGCACTACTCATTCGCGGGCGGCATTTCGATCGCGCTCGCCGAGGACCCGACGCTCAGCCAGGGCATGATCGAGATCACGTCGGTGAATGTGAAGGGGGCGGTGTCCTGGAACCCGGTGCTCGACATCGCGGGCAAGCGCTACCCAATCACCAAGTCGCGCACGATCATCGGGCGCGGCAGCGAGGCCGACATCACGGTGGATGACACCGGCACCTCGCGCAAGCACGTCGAGATTCTCTGGGATGGCCAGCGCGCCCAAGTGAACGACCTCGGATCCACCAACGGTTCCCTCCTCAACGGCGCCCCCGTGAGCAAAGCCCCACTCGCCCCCGATTCGGTGATCGACATCGGCCGCACCCGGATCGTCTTCAGGGTGCTCGCCCAGTCGGCCGACGTCGACCAGTTCTCCGACCTGCGTGCCGACGACAAGGGCGAGGCTGGAGGCTACCGATGAGTGAGCTCACCCTCGTACTGCTGCGCATCACGTTCCTCGCCATTCTGTGGGGCTTCGTTTTCGCCGTCGTCTACGCCCTGCGCTCCGACCTGTTCGGCCAGCGCGTGCGCAGGATGCCGGCGCAGGCTGCCGAGCCCGTGCCCAGCCCCGCTCCGGTCGCACCGCGCGCGCGACCCGTCGCCCCCGTCGCCCCCACTACCCCGCCCTCGTCGCTGGATGCCCGCCGCCTGGTGATCACCGGCGGCTCCAAGGAGGGCCTCGAGATCGACCTCCCCGCCGAGCAGCTGACCGTGGGACGCTCGAGCGAATCGGGCCTCGTGATCAGGGACGACTACACCTCGACCCACCACGCCCGCCTGCTTCGCTGGCCGGATGGGTGGGTAATCCAGGACCTAGACTCGACGAACGGCACGTATCTCGACGGCGTTCGAGTGATCGTGCCGACCCAGGTGCCTCTGAACACACCGGTCAAGATCGGCACGACCAGCTTCGAACTCCGGCGGTAGGTGAATGGCCACGACGAGCAAGAGCGCAGCCGTTTCCCATGTCGGCAAGATCCGTTCGAACAACCAGGACAGTGGCTATGCCGGGGCACACCTGTTCATCGTTGCCGACGGCATGGGCGGCCACGCCGGGGGCGACGTCGCTTCGGCCATCACCGTCAAGCGGGTCATCGAGGTCGACAAGAAGTACACCTCGCCCAATGACGCGGAGTTCGCCCTCAAGGCGGCGCTGCTCGCGGCCAACGCCCTGCTGGCCGAGACCGTATTCGAGCACTCCGAACTCACGGGCATGGGCACGACAGTCAGCGGCCTGCTGCGGGTCGACGGTCACGTGGCCATCGCGCACATCGGTGACTCGCGCATCTACCTCTTCCGCGACGGTGTGCTCAAACAGATCTCCAACGACCACACCTTCGTGCAGCGTCTCGTCGATAGCGGTCGCATCACTCTCGAGGAGGCCGCCGTTCACCCGCGACGCTCCGTGCTCATGCGAGTGCTCGGCGACGTGGACGCATCGCCCGAGATCGACACGGCGGTGCTCGAGACCAAACCCGGCGACCGCTGGCTGATCTGCTCCGACGGACTCAGCAGCTACGTCGCCGAGGAGAAGATGCAGACCGTGCTCGCCACGGTGCCGAAGACTGCGGATGCCGCCGACCGCCTGGTCAAGGAGAGCCTCGATCAGGGTGCCCCCGACAACGTGACCGTCGTTCTCATGGACGTGGACGGCACCCCCGACTCCGCGCACGTCCCGCCGGTGACCGTGGGGTCGGCAGCGGAGCCCCTGCAGTTCGCGGCCGACAGCGTTCGGCGCTCGCTGCGCCTGCCGACCCTGCTGCTGCATCCGCTCAAGTCCACCCAACCCGATCCGAGCCACTTCGAGCCGGAGTCGGAAGAGTACTTCGACGAGCTGATCCTCGAGGACAAGCAGCGCGCGCGTCGCCGTCGCGTGACGCTGTTCGTGGTGCTCGGGGTGCTGCTGATCGCGATCGCAGCGGCTCTCTACGGCGGCTACCAGTGGACCCAGACCCACTACTTCGTCGGGGAGAGCAACGGCAACGTCGCCATCTACCAGGGCGTGCAGCAGAACGTCGGACCGATCGTGCTCTCGAGTGTCTACGAGCAGACCACGATCCGGTTGAGCGATCTGTCCGCCTACAGCCAGCAGAGCATCGAGGACACGATCCCCGTGGACACCATCGAGGATGCCCGCCGCATAGTGAGCCAATTGTCGGATGACAGCAAGCGCTAGCCAGCCGATCGAGGCCGGCGCCCGGCCCACCTTCACTTCCACCATCCGCCTGCGCCTGCGCGTGCCGGCCAAGTTCCGCAACCTGGAGCTCGGCCTACTGCTGCTGGCGTGCGGCATCAACATGGGGGCGCTTGCACTCGTGCAGCTCGGTGCCCTGGGTGCGATGCACGCCAGCATCCAGGTGATCGCGGGCGGAATGACTCTGCTGGTGCTCGTGATGCACGTGGCTCTGCGGGTGGTGGCGCCCGACGCCGACCCCTTCATCCTTCCGATCGTCACCCTGCTCAACGGCATCGGGATCGCGGAGATCTACCGCATCGACATCGCCGACAACAGCACCGGCTGGGACAGCGCGGGCATCCGGCAGATCGTCTGGACCTGCATCGCGATCGCCATTGCAATCGGCGTGCTCGTGCTCATCCGCAACCACCGGGTGCTGCAGCGCTACCGCTACGTGTCGATGTTCAGCGGTATCGCGCTGCTGCTGCTTCCCATTCTGCCCATCGTCGGCGCTACCAAGAACGGCGCTCGGCTGTGGGTCGAGCTCGGGCCGTTCTCGTTCCAGCCCGGCGAGCTCGGCAAGGTGGCCCTCGCCATCTTCTTCGCCGGGTACCTGGTGAGTGCGCGCGATTCCCTATCCATGGTCGGCCGCAAGTTCCTCGGGATGACGCTCCCGCGCGCGAGGGATCTCGGGCCGATCCTGGTGGTGTTCGCGGCATCCATGGCGGTGCTCGTCTTCCAGCGCGACCTCGGCACCGCACTGCTGTACTTCGGGCTCTTCCTCGTGATGATCTACGTGGCCACCGGGCGCTCCAGTTGGATCGTGCTCGGCCTCGGCATGTTCCTGGTCGGCGCAT
>JBDUEC010000255.1:0-3237 GCA_040002655.1 Rhodoglobus sp.
GAGGGACGACACCGGCGGGTCGAAGGTCTTCAACGCTGCGAACGACACGATCGCGAGCCGGTCGACGACTCGGCCACCCAGTCGCGAGCCCAGGTCGGTGACCAGGGCCTGCACTTCGGGGAGTTCGGGCACCGTTCCAGTCTCGTCCCGTTGGGCGCTTCCTGTCGACCGTTGTGGGCCAGGATTTCCACGTGCCATCCGCTGTCTGAATGCGACGCCCTGGCTAGCCGAACACCTTCAGCACCACGCGATGACTCTAGGGCAGCGCCACGAATCGCACGGTGGCGGTGCGGATGCTGGCCACGGTGAGGCGCGCGCGGATCGTCGTGCCCACCTCGAGCCGGCCGTCGCAACTTGCCGTGACGGCAGGATCGGACAACTGGATGACGCCCTGTCCTTCCCCGGCCGAGAGCACGGTGCCCTCGAACACCTCGCCGATGCGTGTGCTGAGCACGGCGGCCTCCACGGTGTCGATCGCCTTCCGATCGACCTGGCCGGCCAGCTGCGAGCTGCGTGCCATCACCGGGGGGAGCTCGGGCAGCGCGTCGCGCGCCCAGGCCGGCACCGGGGCGCCCGCGGAGAGCGCGGCGCAGACCACGAGTACGAAGCGGTCGACGAGCCGCCGCAGCGGCGCGGTGGTGTGTGTGTATGGCGCCGCGACCGCGGCTTGCTTGGTGTGCGCCGGCGGTGCGCCATCGAAGGCGGTGTACCCAGCGCCCCGGAACAGCGAGCCCGCCGCGTGCATGATCGCCAACTGGAACGGGTCAGTCGTGTCGAGCCCGCGCAGGTACTCGCCGTACTCGATGTCTTTCGGCCACGGATGGCCGAGCACTTTCGCCTGCATGCGGAACTTGTCGACGGCCTGATCGTCGGGCGGGGGCATCGTACGCAGGATGCCGACGTTGCCCTTCAGCATCAGGTCGGCGGCGGCCATGCCGGTCATGAGTGACAGTTGGGCGTTCCAGTTCTCGACCGGGAGCGGCTGGCGTCGCACCAGCTCGTAGCCGCCGTGCGCCTCCTCGATCTCGGTCTCCGGGGTCTGCAGGCTCG
Organism: Rhodoglobus sp.; assembly: GCA_040002655.1. Lineage (GTDB taxonomy): Bacteria > Actinomycetota > Actinomycetes > Actinomycetales > Microbacteriaceae > Rhodoglobus. Next base: position 1,051 of record JBDUEC010000255.1, read on the forward strand.
CGCCGCCGCGCTCCTGCTCGAGCAGGATGCGCTTCAGGCCGATCTCCTTGAGCAGGGCCAGGTTCTCGGAGGCGGATCCGTCGTCGATCGACTTCTGCGCGCCGTCGTAGTCCAGCTGCTCGCGGCTCCGCACCCGCGCCCGCGCGACACTCACCGAACTGACCCTGGCATCCGCGTCGAGGTGGGAGTCCCAGACGTAGGCGCCGCGGAGCTGGTCGGGCAGCAGCGAGGCCGCACCCTCGCTCAGGATGGTCGGGTACAGCGGGATGCGCCCGTCCGGTGCGTAAACGGTCTGGCCGCGCTGCCGACTCTCCGCGTCGAGTGCGCCGCCCGGGCGCACGACGGCCGGGACATCCGCAATCGCGTACCAGGCCCGGTAGCCGGTGCCGTCGCGCTCCAGGTACAACGCCTGGTCGAGGTCCTTGGAGCCGGCTGGGTCGATCGTGACGAATGCCAGGTCGGTGTGGTCGGCATCCGGCAGCTCGATCGTGCGGATCGCCTCCTGCGCCTCCGCGATAACCTCCGGTGCGAAGTCACGGACAATGCCGAGATCGACCGGGATGGCAGCGAGAGCCGTGGCGAGCTCCCCGGTTGCGGGGGCGGAGGTGAGACGCAGCGACGCGGTGGGCACGATCGCCAGCCTAGTTCTCCTGATTCACTGAAACTGGCAGTCCTGGGTGTCCGGGCAACGCGTATGCGCCATCCGAGGCGACCACAAGGCCGTCGGCGAGCAGACCGACAAGTGCGCGCTCGCGCTGCGCCGCATCGGCCCAGACCTGCTCGATCTCTGCCGCGCTGACCGGGATGTCGCTGGCTCGAAGCTCGGCCAGAATCAGCCCGCGCACCTGCCGATCCGAGCCCTCGAAGCGCTTCTGCACGGGCGCGCGTCGTCCCTCGAACGGCGGATACCCGGCGAGGCGCCAGGCACACTGTCCAGCGATGGGGCACTGCCCGCAGCGCGGCGACCGGGCCGTGCAGACGAGTGCGCCGAGCTCCATGACGGCGGCGTTCGTGACGCGGGCGGGCGCGGCATCCACTGGCAGGATCGACTCCATGAGCGCGAGGTCGGGTTTCGTCGACGCGGGGCCAGCCTCACCCTGGCCGAGCACGGCGCGGGCGAGCACCCTGCGCACGTTCACGTCGACGACAGGATGCCGGTGCCCGTACGCGAAAGCGGCGACCGCCCGCGCGGTGTAGTCGCCGACCCCAGGCAGAGCGAGCAGACTCGGCACATCCTGCGGCACCACCCCGCCGTGCCTCTCGGTGATCGCGACGGCGGCGGCGTGCAGGTTGAGGGCGCGGCGTGGGTAGCCGAGACGATCCCAGGCGCGCACCGCCTCGCCCGGCGGTTCCATGGCCAGGGCGGCCGGTGTGGGCCAGCGAGCCAGCCACTCCTCGAGCCGCGGCACCACCCGGGCAACCGGGGTCTGTTGCAGCATGAACTCGCTGACCAGGATGCCCCATGCCCCGAAGCCCGACCTGCGCCATGGAAGGTCCCGTCGGTTCGCCAGGAACCAATCGTTCACGGCCGGCGCGATGGTCACCACACAAACCTAGACTGGGGTGCATGGCCAGATGGACTCCGCAGAAGAAGGATGTTCTCGACGCACTCGCGGGGGAGATCCTGCACAACTACGGCAAGGGCCGCACCATCGTCGCGGTGGACGGCATCGACGGCTCGGGCAGGAAGCCATTTGCCGATGACCTCGCCGCCGCGATCTCCCGGGCGGGGCACAGCGTGTTCCGTGCCTCGATGGGGGCCTTTCACAAGCCACGCGCCGATCGCTACGCGCGTGGCGTCGATTCGGGTGAGGGCTACTACCACGACTCGTTCAACTACTCGGTCTTCCGGCGGGTGCTCATCGACCCCTTCCGCATGGGCGGCAGCACCGGCTTCGTCACCGAAGCATTCGACGTGGCGCGCGATGCCGTGATCGAGTCCAACTGGCAGACGGCTCCGAAAGACGCCATGCTCATCGTCGATGGCGCCTTCCTGAACCGGCCCGATCTGCGCGGCCTCTGGAACTACTCGATCTGGCTCGAGGTGCCCAAGACGGCCGCCAAAGCCAGGCTCGAGGAGCTGAACGGCCCAGACGGCCTCAGCAAGCGCTACCCCGACGGCCAGAAGCTCTACGAGAAGGAGGCCAAGCCGAGCACGGCAGCCTCAGCGATCGTCGACAACGTCGA